>NZ_JAWRXB010000863.1:0-261 GCF_046535245.1 Paraburkholderia sp. SIMBA_030 | reverse complement strand
CTGCCGATCCCGGACTGGCTCATGACCTATGTCGGCGAGGCCAATGGCCAGATCGCCCTGCCGGTGCTGGAACGGGCACGCCGCCTCTATCTCTCAAAAGTCGCCGAAGGCAAGGTTCGAAACGAGTGCTATTTCGCCATGGACGCGACCCGGCCGAATGACCCGGGTGACCTGTCGGATGGCCGGTTTTATGTGATCTGCGAGGCCGACAGATCGTTTCGCGTCATTTCCGCAGGACATGGCGGTGGCCGCAACCTCCAG
>NZ_JAWRXB010000013.1:0-265819 GCF_046535245.1 Paraburkholderia sp. SIMBA_030 | reverse complement strand
ACCAGTCCAAAGATGGTGTGGATGTCGTTCAGTTTCAGCGCATCGATGACGAGATGGAATCCGTCGGTCGTTTCGGTCGCCTGTTGTTTCAATGTCTCGTCTACTGTGGTGCTGTCGGCTTCTGCCATGACATCTCTCCTCCGTGGCGGGGCGTTGTGTGATTCGTGATATACAATATTCCACACACAGTATTAGTCAAGCGAGTTTTTTTCGAACGGACGAATTGCTGCATTGCAGCTTGGCTGCACGGGCTTGTATTTAAAGGCCAATGCGAGATGCGAGCGTTTGCACTGCACAAATCACCGGAGGAACCGAAATTGCACGGGCGCTGCATTTTTTGGCCACGGGTTTTGCAGGCATTGGGCGCGAAGGAGGAAGTTGGCCGGTGCGCTTGTCGAGGTCTCGCCCCATACGAGGGACGATAAAAAAGCACTGCAACGCCCAACGCGTTGCAGTGCTTAGCGATGCTTACAAGGTGCGGCGACCGGCTCCCAGGCGAAGCTTCGATCTCGCGCCGGAGGTGATTCCAGGCTCAGTCGAGGAAATCGCAGTTCGCTTCGACGAACGCCGCCAGCTCGAGAGAATGCTGGCGCACGAGACTCTCGACCAACTCGGTGTCGCGCCGCTCCAGCGCCTCGATGATGCGCATGTGATCGACAATCGAGCGCGACGCACGGTCGCTCTGCGAGATCGTCATTTTGCGAATCGCGCGGACATGGACGAACAGATTCTTCATCGTACCGAGCAGAATCTGCGATTGCGATAGCTGCACGATCGACTGATGAAACGTTATGTTCGCTTCCGAATACTCTTCGATATGCTCGGCCGGCGTGGTATCACGGAAGTCGTCGAACATGAGCCTGAGCGACGCGATCTCGCGGTCGGACGCGCGCTGCGTCGCGAGACGCGCCGCCATGCTTTCGAGCGCCGCCCACATGTGGATCATGTCGACGATCTCTTTCTTCGTCTTGCGCTGGATGTAGATACCACGGCGCGGCACCGTGCGCAGAAACCCTTCCTGCTCGAGCAGCGTCATCGCCTCGCGAACCGGCGTGCGGCTGACGCCGAGCGCTTCTGTGAGCTCTTTTTCGTCGAGCCGGATCTCTTCGTGCGAGCGATAAATGTCGGCTTCGGCAATCGCCTGCTTCAACTTTGCGTAGGCCTGGTCGCGCAGCGAAGCAGTCGCGTTGATCGGCACGAGCGTCAGTGGCAGAGCCGCTGGAAGAACATCGGTTTGCATATCAGCCATTGACAGTGCTTCCCAGTTTGAGAGGATTCGTTGCTAGGAACGCTCGAGCGAGTCACTTAAATATATCTAATACCATATATCACATATGGCGATTAGTCCAGTGAGTGTAATCCACCGGTTTTAGCCGACAGGCGCATGCCGTTCCGCACGCGCTATACGTATTAGCCAGGGAAGCGCAGAAAGCGACCTTGCAGCAAGCTGCAGGTCGCGGCGGCACCGTCGAACGCGGTGCGAAGGCAGGGTTGCCGCAGCAGCAGCCTACGCTGCCGCGGCAGGCGAACCCGGATGGCTCGGCTCGTGAGTTACGCGCTCACGTTGTCGTTCATTCAGGCGAGGAGCCACCGGACGACGGCTGCAGCCGCGCTTCAGCGACGACCACGCCAGCCGGCGCGCCCGAGTTCTCGATCCAACGCTTTCTCATGGGTGCAAGGACGAATTTCGCGGACACGGCTGCCGCGATCGAGACCACCGCTGCCGAGATGAACACCGTGCCCCACCCGCCGTTCGCCGACAGCACCGACGCTATCGGCACCAGCATCGACGCGGTCCCCTTCGCGGTATAGAGCGTCCCCGCATTGGCCGCGGCGTATTTGCTGCCGAACGTGTCCGCGCAGGTCGCCGGAAAGATCGAGAAGATCTCACCCCAGCACAGGAACACGATGGCCGCGAAGAATATGAATGCGTACGGATCGTGGCCGAACTGCATGAGCCCCAGCAGGGCGACGCCTTCGCCGAGAAAGATCATGAACATTGTGTTTTCGCGGCCGATGCGGTCCGACAGAAAACCGCACAAGGGACGCGTTAAGCCGTTGCACAGATTGTCGATCGACAGCGTCATCGTCAACAGCGGCAGGGTAATGCCCATCAGATTCACCGGCAGCGTGGCAAAGCCGAATTCCTTCGCGATCGGCCCAAGCTGCGCGGTCGCGATGATGCCGCCGGCCGCGACGAACACGAACATCAGGTACAGCACCCAGAAGAGCGGCGAACGAATCATCTCGCCGGGCGTGTAGTCGATCCTGGTTGCGACCACGCGTTTGGCCGCGACCGCGGCTGTGGGCGGCTTCGGCCGTATCAGCATGGTGGCGAGCAGCAGAATGCAGACGCCCTGGAAAATGCCGAAGAACATGAACGTGTGCTCGTAGCCCGAACGCTGGATCATGTTGGCGATCGGAATCACGGTGACGGCCGCGCCTGTGCCGAAACCTGCCGCCGTCAAACCGGCCGCGAGACCGCGCTTGTCCGGAAACCATTTGAGCGCCATGCCGACGCAGGTGCCGTACACGCAACCCGCACCGATACCGGCGATGATTGCCGCGACGTATAGCGCGGCGAGGCTGCTCGCATGCGCGTCGATGATCCAGCCGAGCGCCGCGCATAGCGAACCGCCGATCACAACCGGGCGCGGCCCGAACTTGTCGACGAGCCAGCCTTCGACGGGCACAAGCCACGTTTCGGTGACGATGAAGATAGTGAACGCGGTCTGGATCGCCGCCTGTCCCCAATGGTGCGCGTTGTCCATTGGTACGACGAACAGCGTCCACGCATATTGCAGGTTTGCGATCAGCCCCATGCACACGATGCCGATCGCCAGTTGCACCCAGCGGTTATGCCTGAACGCCGTACTACCACTCCCGGCTACGTTGGGATATCCCATGTCTGCGTCTCCTGCAGGTTCCGTCGCGCTCAAGCGGCACGTTGGACTTACGTCATCGAATCGCTTTATCGCCGGTTTGCATGTTGGCAATGAAGCGCCACTGGTCGGCCAGAGGGAATTGCACTAACGAAAACCCTTGCCAGCTAGTCGCGCAACAGATGAAGAAAAGGCGTTGCGCGGGCGGCGGGTCTAAGGGCATGCTGCGCGAGAACAGTAATCAGCGAAAGTTAAAATATTTTATGGTTTGCATTAGGTATCCCTAATACATAGGGTTGCTATCCCACAGTGTGGGTTCATGAGAAATGCGAAGGTGCGCCAACTGAAAAGTCTTCGAGACGGTTCGTAGTTCGGGGCGCTGCACATACATAAACAAAACGCTATCGTTATTCACAATAACTTTAACTGTTGTTTATTTATGCTCGCTCCTATTCTTGGTCCATGCCATCTGCCTGAAGGAGACGACCATGAACCCCTCCCGATTCGACACTTACGACAGCACGCAAGATGCGGAAGTCCAGGCGCAACTGTGTGCCTATAACACCGCTTTCGACGAACTCGGCCTGCGCTTCCGTTGGGATGCGCGCACGCTGGCATCGCTGGCCACGATCGACGGCGAAGAGGCGCGGATCACCGCGTACATCGAAACGCACCATGCGCATTTGCTGAACGCGTATAGCGCCGAGTTTCTGAGCCGGGCCATTCTCGAGAAGAAGAACGCACGCTATCCGGCGTGCTTGCCGGTGCGCGTCGAAAGCACACCGCATCTGAGCCACGTGGCACCTCAGCCACAGATGAGCAGCCGGCGCGAGCATGCGTCGTACGACATGGAGTTGCCGGCGCTGGCGGGTGTTTAGACGCGGGGCGAACCTGTGTCAAGCGACACGCGTCGCGTCGCGCAACGGAAGCGCGCTCAGGCTGCTGCAACGACGTCGATGTGCAACGCTTCCCCTCCGGCCGCAATCCCGAGCAGGCGGTCGACGTTCGGGTGCGCACCCGGACGGCCCATACTTCATCAGCGCATTGTCGAACGCCTGCGCGACTTCGGCCATCGGTTTCTTCTCCCAATCACCGTCGATCGCTATGTGATCCGTAGCCGGTGCGTCGCATTGCGGCGAACGACGCGCGATCCTACGCAATGTCACATCTCGGTCATCTGAATCGCAGTCGGCTCAGTTAAGGACGCTCTCCGTCACCTGATCGATAGCGCATCCTTTTTGCTTAACAAAAGTGCTTTTCGCAAGAACGATTTGCGGGTCGGCGGTAAGCCCGCCACATGAGCGCAGCTGCCCTGCCGACCAGCGGAGGAGGCGCTATGCAAGGAATCAACGACAGGGTATGTGTTGCAATTCTTGCCGTGGTAATTGCACTGCTTACATCATGCGGCGGGCATGGAGACGGCTCGAATAGCGGCAGTGGCGCGGCCAACCCGACGGGCGGCATTCATCTGCAAGTTGTCTCGTTCGGCGACAGCCTGTCGGACGTCGGAACCTATGCGCCGATCGCCAGCGCGCTAGGCGGGGGGCGTTTCACGACCAACCCAGGGCAAGTGTGGACCCAGGATGTCGCGCAATACTACGGCGATACGCTAAGCGCGGCGTTTACGATCGACGCCACTCATAAACTGAGTGCGCAAAGCGGCCTCGGCTATGCGGAGGGCGGCGCCACGGTGGCAACGCCGGCAACCCTGTACGATTTTCTTGCCGACCTGATTGGCAACATCGAAATGCCCTTCAATCAGCAGGTTTCGAGCTATGTGGCGACCCACGGGAGTTTCAACTCCAGTCAACTGGTGCTGGTCTGGGTCGGCTCGAACGACGTGCTTCGCGCCGGGGCGCTGCCGGCCGCGGCGCAGACCGTTCAAGCGGCGGCAACCGCCCTGGCTCAGGTTGTCGGACAGATCGTCCAGGACGGCGCCACTCATGTCGTGGTGGTCAATGTCCCGAATGTCGGACTATCGCCCAAAGGCGTCGCCTCACCCGACGGCGGGGCAAACCTGACCCAGTTATCGCAAATCTTCAACGATAGCCTGAACGCTGCCTTGCAGGCCAATGGCCTGCAAGGCAAGGTCATCCAGATCGATTCTTATACATGGGTGAACCAGATCGTCGCGAATTTCCGGGCCAATGGCTTCACCGTATCTAACACCGGCGTCGCCTGCGACCCTGCGAAAACGCCCGATGCGACAGCACTGCTGTGCTCGCCGAGTACCTACGTGACGGCCCATGCCGATCAGACGTACATGTTCGCCGACGACCTTCATCCGACGACGCATCTGCATGCACTGTTCGCCCAGTTCGTGGAGCAGCAGATCGCCAAGAGCGGTCTTGGTCACTAATAATGCATCGCCATGCAACGCGTTCTAATAGTCAGTGGAATAGTCCTCATCGCCGCAGGTCTCGGCTGGCGGTGGCTGTCCCAGCTCCCGCTCGGGCGTCTGCCCGGCGACGTCAACATCGTACGGCCAGGGTTCAGCTTCCATTTTCCGCTCGTGACGTGCGTCGTTATTTCGGTCGTTCTGTCGATCCTGATCTGGCTGTTCAGGCGATGAGCCCGAGACGCTTGTTCACAAGAAGACGGCCACAGCCGCGCGAATTGACGCTAGCGATCTGCGGCCGTTCTAGCTAGCCGACTAGCTGGCGGGAAGGCATCAGCCCGTCGCCGCGCCCGTTCCGCCCGCCTCTGCCTCCTTCCTCTCGAGGCGCAGATACATATCGGCCGCGACCAGCCCGAACACGATATGGCAGATGAAGCTCACCCACCCGCGGGCCTCCGCGAACCACGGGAAAAACGCGGTCATGCCGTAAAAATTGACCAGGTACACGGCCACGCCGAACAGCCCGCCGGCGAGCGACGCCATTCCGACGCTCGAATCGAGGCTGAACGGCACCATGATCACCGCGAGAATGACGGCGAACGCGATCGCCAGCATGAAGTGGACGATCAGCGCCACCAGCATGATGCCGGCGTCGAACGTCGCAGGCTGTGCCAGCGTATTGCTGCCAAGGACGATCGCCGCGATCATCCGTGGCGGCCCCCATGGGCTCTGCCCCATCGCCCACATCGCGAGGAGCTCGAGCACGAGGAACACCGCGCCTGCCACGCAGCCGCCGATCACCGCTGCGCGCCAGTCCGGCATGCGGCGCGCAAAATGGTGCGAATGCATGTGAAGTTCCATGATGACCTCCTTGAGCGCGGCAGATTTGCACCGCTCTCGCTAGCCATTTTAGGAGAACCTGCAAAAAACGTGCGGCGGCGACCTCCAGTAGCCGCCGTTTGCGCTCACTGCAATCCTGAGATTTTGCGGGTGAATTCGGCCGTCACGTTGGGACTCGTGGCTATGCCGAATACGGGGTATGCGGTCGTGAGCCCGCTAGCAGCGAGGCCCATGTAATCGCCGAGGAAATGGCCACCTGCCACCGGAGCGTTAAGTATGTTGAACGAGGCTGTGGTCAGTTGCTGCTCATTGCCCCAGTTGGCGGAGTTCGTGCACGGGGTGGAGGTAGAGCAGAAGAGCGCGAAATAGTCGGTGCCCTCGAAACGGGCAGGTGTGTTCGTGTCGTTACGGAAGTCGTAGTAGGTCACCACGATCGTCTTGCCGTCGCCCGATGCCACCACCGCGGGAATGAAAGCCTGCTGCCGGCACGGGTTCGCGGCATTCGCCGGCGTCTTGTTGATCATCACCGGCGTCGACCAGGTGGCCCCGCCGTCATCCGACTCGCTGAAAGCGATCCCGTCGATCGGGGTTGACCCAGTGGGCGTGGTGCAGGTGGCCGTCAAAAAGCGATCGTCCTGCCAGGCGAGATAGATTGCCCCTGTGACGGGGTTCACAGTGACACTATAGAGAATCGAGGCATCGCGTACCGGCTGGCCGGTGTCCGGAGTGACCACGCCGACCGCCTGAATATCGCTGGCGAATGTCGATCCCGTCCAGCTCCCGCCCTTATCCGCGGACTTTATGTAGCCGATGTCAACGCCACCCGCCTTCGTGACATTGATCGCGGTGAAGAAATCGAGCAGGGTCCCATCACGCAACACCCGCACGATGTTGTCGATCGTCTGTGCGTTCGTGCCCGGCTGGTAGATCGGGGCGGCCGTGCTCCAGGTCACGCCATTGTCGATGGATCGCGAGAAGAAGCTCGGGCCGGTGAAATTAAACTTGAAAACCGGGGCAGCGCCCGCTGCAGCGTTATGCAATTTGCGCGCGATCAGGACACCATCGTTTTCCGCGAGCAACTGAGCGGCGTCTTTGGTTTGCGGGAAAACGCTCAGTTGGTCCCACACCGCATAGACGTAACCGTTCGCGGTCGGATCGGCGGTGAGCGAGTTCTTGTCATTTAGCACGTGCGGCGAGTTGCTGCGGATCAGCGTAACCGGAGATTGCCACGTCGCGCCGTGGTCGACGGAGCGGCTGACCAGCATCCCGCTATTTCGTGCGCCAAACGGTGTCGTTGGCTGCATGGGGTCCAACACCAGCGAGAAGAAGAACATCTACAGAAACACACTAGGCCGCGATAACCGCATTGGTGTGAAAAATTCGTTACGGATGCCAGTTCGTCACGCGGCGTTCCGATCCCTATTGACGTGGTATAGGGCTTGCAGATGGGCTGTCAGAGCATGTATGCGCTTGCAGAAGCATGGCGCCCCGGGAACAACGTTTCCGATAAGAAAGATCGCTCGACACGTAACATGCACCAACTTTGCACACGCTTCATGACCATCCCAGCGGCGCGCGAACGATCAAATCACGAGTCTCAAACCTGCCAGCAATCCGCCACCGCGCCCATCGATCTCTCCCATCTACCTCAAATGTTATGATCGGAAACACCGAACGCCTCTAAAAGCGCGCATTTGAGCCACGCCCCATGGATACCCATCTCACCAAACCGCCTGAGCAATCCACGACCGACCTCGGCCGGCGCGTCCGCGCCGCGCGCCAGGCGCAGGACTTGACGCTGGAGACCGCAAGCCGCCTCTGCGGCGTGTCGCGTTCGACGCTGTCAAAAATCGAAAACGGCCTGATGTCCCCCACGTTCGACGTATTGCAGAAAATCGTCCTCGGTTTGAAGATCGAAATCGGCGAGCTGTTCGGCTCCACACCGAAGGTCAGCGCCAGCGGCCGTCGCGCGCTGACCCGCAAAGACGCGGGCCAACGTCACGCCTACCGCGGCTACCAGATGGAACTGCTCGCCACCGACCTCGCGCACAAAGCGATGCTGCCGTTCCGCATCCGCATCTCCGCGCACACGCTCGACGCGTTCGACGACTGGGGCCGTCACGAAGGCGAAGAATTCCTGTACGTGATCAGCGGCAGCGTGTGCCTCTATTCCGAGTTGTACGCGCCGACGCATCTGAACGCCGGCGACAGCCTCTACTTCGACAGCCGCACCGGGCACGCCGCGGTGTCCACTAGCGACGAAGACGCCGAAGTGTTGTGGATGGCGACCAGCGCGGACATCCCGCAAGTACCGCCTGCTGAGTCGCCGAAAAAATAAAGCTCGCGCATGAGCGGCGCTTTAACGTGTTTCAACGCGCCGCCAACGCCCGCTGCGCCAGTTGCGCAATATGCAGCGCATGACGTCCAGTGCCATGTTCGATCTGTTCGCGGCAACTAAAACCGTTGGTCAACACGATCGTTTCTTTCGATGCACCACGCACTAAAGGAAACAGCTTGTCCTCACCGATCTTCTCCGACAGCGCATGATGCTCGGCGTTAAAGCCGAACGATCCCGCCATGCCGCAACATCCCGTATCGAGCAATGTCCATTTGACGCCGAGCTTCGTCAGCAGCGCGGTGTCGCCTTGCATGCCGAACAACGCCTTTTGATGACAATGCCCATGCACGACCACGTCCGCTTCGAGCGTCGGCCAATCGAACGGCTGGCGCGCGACGAAATCGGAGAATAGAAAAGTCTGCGCCGACAGCTGTTTGGCCAGCGCGTGATCGGGGAGCTGCTTGAGCAATTCGTCTTTCAACACCGACAGGCAACCCGGTTCGAGACCGACCAGCGGCACACCGGCGGCGATATCGTCGGCGAGATCGTCGAGAATGTTCGTCAGCAATTCGCGCGCGCGTTCGAGAAGGCCGAAGTCATACAAGGGACGCCCGCAGCACAACCGTTTCTTCGGCAGCACGACGTGCCAGCCCATTTGCGTCAGTACGTCAGCAGCGGCTTGCGCGACGTCGGGCGTGAAATGATCGTTGAACGTATCGACCCACAGAATGACTTTCTTCGCTTCTTCGCGGTCGCGAGCGGCACGCTCATTCTGTGGCAGGCGGTGCGCGAGCTGCCGATACGTTTGCGGCGCGAACTTCGGCAATTCACGCACTTGCGCCACACCCGCGACCCACTTGCCCACTGAAGCCAAGCCCGGTGCCGACGTCATGAAGTTCATCAAACGCGGAAAACGCGCCGCCCACGGTGCCCATTCGCCGATCCGTCCCATGAATAACGCCTGACGCGGTCGACGATTCGTCTCATAGTAATGCGAAAGAAATTCCGCCTTGTACGAAGCCATATCCGTATGCGTCGGACAATCGGATTTGCAGCCCTTGCAGGCAAGACACGTATCGAGCGCTTCTTTCACTTCGCGGCTTTGCCAGCCGTCGGCGATCACGTCGCCTTGCAACATTTCCCAGAACAGATGCGCGCGGCCACGCGTCGAATATTTCTCTTCACGAGTTGCGCGATAGCTCGGGCACATCGTGCCGCCTTCGAGCGAACGGCACTTGCCCATGCCGATGCAGCGCTCGATCGCGCGTTGGAAACCGTCGCCCTCCTGACTGGCGAACGTCAGTTTCGTTTGCAAGGTCACCGGCTTATAGGTGGGACCTACGCGCAGGTTTTCGTCGGCGCGATATGCATGCACGACCTTGCCCGGATTCAGGCGGTTGGCCGGGTCCCAGATCGCCTTGAACTGCTCCATCGCCTGCATCAGTTCGGGGCCGAACATGATCGGCAGGAACTCGGCCTTGGCCTGGCCATCGCCATGTTCGCCCGATAACGAGCCGCCGAATTCGACCACCAGCTCCGCCGCTTCGCGCAGAAACTTGCGCCACGTCGCGACGCCTTCCGCGCTGCGCAAATCGAAGGTAATGCGTGCATGCACGCAACCGTCGCCGAAATGGCCGTACAGGCTCGTCTCATAGCCATAGCGATCCACCAGCGCCTGGAACGCGCGCAGATAATCGCCGAGGCGCAGCGGATCGACCGCCGCATCCTCCCAACCGACCACCGGATCGGGCGTGCCCGGATCGACCGACAACGCCACCGCCGATGCCCCCATTTCGCGGATCGACCACACCTTCGCCTGCAACGCGCGGTCCTCGACGAGCATCGCCGACACGTTCGGCCCTGCCTCGCCGGATGCGAAATAGTCCGCCGCCGCTTGCGCCCGACGCACGGCGTCCTCCTGCGTGTCCGCACCGAATTCGAGCACGACCCACGCGTCGCCTGCCGGCAGCAACGCGATCTCGTCCTTCTTCAAAGCGCGCGCCTGCAGACCGCGGATGATCGCGCGGTCGAGTCCTTCGATCGCGATCGGCGAACAGCGCATGAAATGCGGCACGGCGTCGGCGGCGGTGTAGATGTCGGTGAAACCAACCACGATGATCACGCGTTTCGCCGGACTCTTCACGAGCCGCACTTTCGCCTGCAAGGTCACGGCGCAGGTGCCCTCGGTGCCGACCAGCGCACGCGCGACGTTGAAGCCGTTTTCCGGCAGCAGTTGATCGAGATTGAAGCCCGACACGCGCCGCCTGATTTGCGGGAATTTCGCGCGAATCAGATCGGCGTAGGTGTCGCGCAGTTGCTTGAGGGCGGCGTAGATTTCGCCCCGGCGGCCGCCCGCCGCGATGATGCGCGCGAATTCATCGTCCGGGGTCGGGCCGGCCCAGAAACGCGCGCCGTCGAAGGTCGCAATTTCCAGCGCCTCGACGTTTTCGACCGTCTTGCCGGCCATCACCGAATGCGCGCCGCACGAGTTGTTGGCGATCATGCCGCCGAGCGTGCAGCGGCTGTGCGTGGCCGGATCGGGCGCGAACGTGAGACCGTGTTGCTCGGCGGCGTCACGCAAGGTGTCGCAAACCACGCCCGGTTCGACGACGGCCACGCGCGCCGCCGGATCCACCGACACCACGCGATTCACGTATTTGCTCGCATCGGCGACCACCGCGACGTTCACGCATTGGCCGTTCTGCGAGGTGCCGCCGCCGCGCGCGAGGAACGGCACGTCGTTGCGGCGGCATGCGGCGACTGTCTCCAGCAGATCGTCGACGTCGGCGGGCACCACGACGGCGAGCGGGACTTGCCGATAGTTCGACGCATCCGACGCATACAAGGCTTTCGAGCCTGCGTCGAAGCGCACTTCGCCACGCACGTGGCGGCGCAGATCGGCTTCAAGCGCCTGCATGACGGCGGCAGTGCCTTTAAAAGGCCGCGCGACCGGTTCCGCTTGCGCCGCGTGACGCGCTGCATCGTCCATGACGTTCACGCCTTGCTCTTCATCGATTGATGTTCCCACCGCGTCTCTCATGTCTCGCGCCCAACGCTCGCCCTGCCGCCCTGCACTCACGCAGCCTGGCTAGCGGTCATCTTGAAGATGCCCTGTGCGTTGCCCGCATCGAAACGCAGGTCCGTTTCCCAGCGGCGTGCGTCCTGATCGAAGGTCCGCTTACGCGTGATGAACTCGTAGAACGAACCCGGTACCTCGCGCGTCACCATGCTGCCATCGGCCGCGCGGAATTCGCGCCGCACGATGTCCGCGCGATAGGCGGTCTGAAACACGCGCCCCGAACGCGAACGCTCGACTTCCAGCTTCATCGGACGACCCTTCGCCTTTTCGTCGTCGGAGAGTTTGAACACGTCGGCGACGCGGTCGGTGGCGTGATTGAACGCATTGCCTTCGGTCGCGATCCACGCCATTTCCGCCGATTCCTTCAACAATACGTCGTAATCGGCTTCGCGTGGCGTCTCGTGCTGGCGCGCAAATGCGCCGACGATCACCGGCAGCAACGCATGCGCCGCGTCGAGCGGCAGCACGCCTTCGCGTTCGAGCTCCCACAACTGAGCGGCGGCTTGCGGCGTCAACGGATCGCACGACGCGCCGATCACATTCGTCACCGCCTGCTGGAATTCCGCCGAAAAACGCTCGGGATGCAATTCGCTGACGAAGAATTGCGCGATCTCGTCGGGCGCGTCGTCATGGGCCCACGCGCGGCCGGTCATGCCGAGACGGTCGAGTGGATAGCGACCGTTGATGCTGAAGCCGAGCGGACGCAGGATGCGGGCGAACGCGGCTTCACCCGGCGGTAACGCACCGCTGTGCTGCCAGCGCACCGTGCGTAGCGCGCCGTGGTCGAAGTACACGCTGCCGCCGGCGGCGATCGTCTCCTGCGTGTATTGGCGGCCGTTGGCGGAGCGCATCAGCAGGTCTTCGAACAACGCCATGTTCATTGCCTGGGCGAGTTCGGCGCGCGTCACGACGCCGTCTTCCCATTCGTTCAAAACCACCGGGTGGTTCAACGCAGCGAACAGCGTCGCCGTCCTGTCGGCGCCGAGCAGTTTCAGCAGCAATTGTTCGACATTCGCATTCTTGATGTTTCGCATATCGGTTCCCGGGTGACGCGTTGGCGCGGATTCGCTCGTTTCATTCGAGGGGCTTGCTGGCGTGGCTTCAAGGCGCAAGCGCGGCATCGTTGAAGGCGAGATTATTCAAATTCGCGAGAACGCCGTAAAGCGAGATAAAATCGCTACTTGATGCGCTTTTGGAATTAACGTGCGAAAGTTCAAGATCCCCAACATGGGCGCGCTGCTCGCTTTCGAGGCCGCCGCGCGGCACCAGAGCTTCACGCATGCGGCGCGCGAGTTGTTCCTCACCGAAAGCGCGGTGTCCCGGCAAATCAATACGCTGGAGAGCAATCTCGGCGTGCGGCTGTTCGTGCGCGCCAGGCAGCGGGTCGTGCTGACGAAGGCGGGCAAGGTTTATAGCGCGCAGGTGCGGCGCTCGCTGGAACAACTCGACCGCGACACGCTGTCGATCATCGCGCACGGCAGCGGCGGCGGTTATCTGGAACTGGCGGTGCTGCCGACGTTCGCGTCGCAATGGCTGATTCCGCGGCTGGCGGAGTTCAACGCGCAGTATCCCGACGTGCGGGTCAACATGGGCGTGCGCACCGGCACCTTCCCATTCGCCGACACGCATTTCGAAGCGGCGATTCACTACGGCAAACCGACATGGCCGGGCACGTCGGCGGATTTTCTGTTTCGCGAGGAAGTGGTGCCGGTGTGTGCCGCGAGTCTGCTGACGCAGCCGGTCGAGTCAGCCGCCGAACTGCTCGACTACCCGCTGCTGCACTCCACCACCCGGCCCGACGGCTGGGCGTCGTGGTTCGCCAGCCTGGGCGTTGAAGACAACCGGACCATGCAAGGGGTTCGCTACGAACTGCATACGATGCTGATCAGCGCCGCGGCGGCCGGCCTCGGCATCGCGCTGGTGCCACGCTTTTTTGTCGACGCGCAGCTCGATCATCTCGGACTCGTGATGCCGCTCGACGCACCGGCGCTCGCGGACTCGGCGTATTACCTCGTCTATCCAACCGAATTGAGCCATGGCAAGCCGCTCGCCAGCTTTCGCGAGTGGCTGCTGCGGGAAGCGGCGGCGTATAACGCGGTCAATCCTGAACTGGCCGGCGACAGCGAAACCGATTAAGCGCCGGTCGCCTCGCGCGCTTGCGCCAACGCGCTCAGATTGCCTTCGCCGAAACCGTGGTGACCTTGCCGCTGCACGATCTCGAAGAAAATTTCCCCTGCGCGGCGCCGCACAAACGTCTGGAAAAACAGTAACGGTACGCCGTCTGCGCCGATCTCGCCGTCCACCAGAACGTGGGTGCGCTTGAGCCGTTCGACGTCGAGCCCGTGGCCCGGCAGGCGCGCATCCAGTTGCTCGTAGTAACGCGGCGGCGGCTCGACGAATTCGACGCCGTTCGCCAGCAATTGCTCGACGCACGCGAAGATGTCGTCGGTGGCGAGCGCAATGTGCTGCACGCCCTCGCCCGGATGATCCGGCAGATACTCGTGCATCAGATTCGTGCGGCGTGCGCCTTCCTCATACAGCGGAATGCGGATCGCACCGCACGGCGACACCATCACGCGCGATTCCGCCGACACATGCCAGTTCGCGTGCAGTTCGTGAATCTCGCGGAAATTGAGCAGATCGCGATAGAAGTCGAGCCATTCCTGCATCCGGCCCGCGCCGACCGTTTGCGTCAGATGATCGACCGCGACGAGACCGGTGCCCGCATGGCTCAGGTCGGCTTGTGCGGTGTCGATCTCGATCGGCCGGAAGTCGATGTCGAAGATCGAGATGTCGCCGAGGCCGCCGCGCTGGCCGCCACGGCCGCGCCAACGGTCGACGAAATAGATGTGCGAGTCGCCGATGCCCTGAATCGCCGGGATCAGCAGTTCGCCCGCGCCGATCTTCTCGCCTTCGAAGGCCCATGCGCCGAGTTCGATCGCGCGATCGAAGGCGCGCTGCGCATCCGCCACCCGGATGCCGATCGCGCAAATGCCCACGCCGTATTCTTCGGCGTAGCGCGCGGCGAACGAGTCCGGCTCGGCGTTGAGCAGAAAATGCATCTCGCCCTGGCGATATAGCGTGACGTCCTTGCTGATATGGCGCGCAATCGCCTTGAAGCCGAGTTGGGCGAACGTCTCGCTGAGCACCTGCGGCTCGCGCGCGGCGAACTCCACGAATTCAAGGCCGGCAGTGCCGAGCGGATTGTGCTCAGGAACCGATACGGCGCGCAGCGCGGCCTCCGGGGTGGGCAAGTCGCTGGGCATGGCATTCTCCTTGTACAGTCTTTCGACGCTTTTGCAGATGTTCAGTGCGGGCTGCCAGCCGTCACACGCTCGCAACGTCACAGCACGCTCGTGGTGTGCCGCAACAACGCGGCCAGCAACAGCTTTCGCACCGTGTTTGTACACCGTGTGGCGGGGCGTTCGCAACCTGCATTTTGTACTGGATGGTTCATGCCGGAATCGTGCCGGAACGATCGCGGCGCATTTCAACGCGCCTTGCGGCTGCGCCTGGGCGCAGGCTTGCCGCCGGCCTTGTCCGCAGCGGCAGCCATGCGCCGGCGCGCAACTTCGCGCATCGCGTCGATCAGCGCCCGGCCCACCGGCGACGGCTGCGTGTCCGAGCGCCGAATCAGTCCGACCGGCTCGTCGGTACCGGCGAACGGCAAGGGCAAACGCACCAGCATGCCGTGCGCCAGTTCGTATTCGACCGCGCTCAGCGGCACGAACCACACCGCGTCGTTCTCGAGCGTCAACGCGCGCCCCGTGGACACCGACAGCACCTCCACAAACGCCGACAACGGCGGCACGCCCCACGCACTCAGCAGGCTCTCAGCCGATTGCCGGATCAACGTGCCGAACGGCGGCAGCACCACCGGAAAATTTTCCAGCGAAGTGGCCGGCAAGCCGGCCCTCGCCGCCAACGGGTGCCCGGCGCGCACCACCGCGATCAACGGCTCGCTGAACAGCTGTTCGAAGCTGAGCCCGACCATCCGTTCCGGATCCGCCAGACGTCCAATCGCAAATTCGATCGCGCCGGCTTTGAGACGCTCGAGCAATTCGTGGTTGGCGCCAGTCGCGAGACGCACGATCACGCGCGGCCACTGCACGGCGAAAAGCTTGAGCACCGGCGGCATCAGCGCAACCGCGACGGTCGGCAGGATGCCGATTTCCAGCGTGGCCGCAGCGGCGCCTTCCGCGCGCGCCAGCAAGTCGACGCCCTGCCGCAACGCACTGACGCAGGCGCTCGCATGCGGCATGAAGAGCTGTCCCTCGCGGGTTGTCACAGCGCCGTGGCGGCCGCGCTCGAACAGCTTCACGCCGAGTATCGCTTCCAGTTCGGCGACCGTCTTGGAGACAGCAGGCTGTGTGATCGACAAGCTTTCGGCGGCCCGCTGCACGCCGCCGAACTGCGCGACGGCCAGGAAGCACTGGAGATGACGGAATTTGACGCGGCTGTCCGCTAGGCTGCGTTGCATAACGAGAGGTTATACGAAATGGGCGAAAACGTCATTTTGCATAACCTCTCAGGTTAGATAAAGTCGCTTCATACGCTGTATCCCACAATTCCCGAAGGAGACACACTGATGGACGAGTCCTTTCTCACCGCGCGAGACTTCGCGTCCCACCCGGCGTACATCTATCCCGGCTACGGTTCATCGGTAAAACGCGGCCCGACGCGTCCGCTGATTCCGCTGAAAGAAAAGCTGCGCGACCAGCGCGTGCCTGTCTACGGTACTGAAGACCTCGGCGCGCTCGATCACGATCTGACGCGCAATGCCGTGCGCAACGGCGAACCGCTTGGCGAGCGCATCATCGTGACGGGGCGCGTGCTCGACGAAGGCGGCCGTCCGGTGCGCAATACGCTGGTCGAGATCTGGCAGGCCAATGCCGCCGGCCGTTACGTGCACAAGAACGATCAGCACGATGCACCGCTCGATCCCAACTTTCTCGGCGCGGGCCGCTGCCTGACCGACAACGACGGCCGCTATCGTTTTCTGACGATCAAGCCGGGCGCCTATCCGTGGGGCAATCACCCGAACGCGTGGCGTCCGAACCATATTCACTTCTCGCTGTTCGGCGATCATTTCGGCTCGCGCCTTGTCACGCAGATGTACTTTCCCGGCGACCCGCTGCTGGCGTTCGACCCGATCTTCCAGGGTACGCCCGAGCACGCACGCGACCGTCTGATCGCGAACTTCTCGCTCTATACGACGCAAGAGGCCTACGCGCTCGGCTACGATTTCGACATCGTGCTGCGCGGCCGCAATGAAACCCCGATGGAGCGCTGAGCCATGACCACTCTCAAGCAGACGCCTTCGCAAACGGTTGGACCTTACTTCGCCTACGGTCTGTGCCCGCAGCAGTACGACTTCAGCTATAAGAGCCTGTTTACGCCGGTTCTGGCCGAGCGCGAAGCGGCCGGCGAGCACATCACGGTCGTCGGCCAGGTGTTCGACGGCGACGGCAAGGTGGTCGGCGATGCCATGCTGGAAGTGTCGCAAGTGGACGCGCAAGGCCACTATCCGGAATCGCGCGCGGAAGTCGAGACAAGCGGTTTTCGCGGCTTCGCCCGGGTCGGCACGGGCACCGATCCGCACATGCGTTTTGTCGTGGAGACGGTGAAGCCCGGCCGCGTCAGTCCGGACGAAGCACCGCATCTGAATGTGATCGTCACGATGCGCGGCATGTTGCTGCACACTTTCACGCGCATCTACTTCGAGGACGAAGCCGAAGCCAATGAGCGCGACCCAGTACTGTCCGCCGTGCCGGCGGACCGTCGCGGCACGCTGATCGCCCGCCGCGAGCCGAATATGGCGAACGTGTACCGCTTCGACATCCATATGCAGGGCGGCAAGGAAACCATCTTCTTCGATCTGTAACGCGTAATTTCTATACTTTCATATTGCTTTCGCATACACTGCATGCGATCCGTCTGGCGACTGGATCGCGAAACTCCGAGTAAAGCTCAAAGCCCGCTTCGTGCGGGCTTTTTTTGTGCGCCTGACCCGTCCCGATCATGCTATTTTCCCCTGACTCACTGCCTCCAACCGTCAGGAGAAACGCAAAATGTCCGCATCAACTGCTATTGCCACCATTCTGGCCGCACTGCTATTGGGCGCCATGAGCCCCGGACCAAGCTTCGTGATCGTTGCCCGCAATGCGATCGGCCTATCCCGCGGCGACGGCCTCGCAACGGCTGCGGGCATGGGCATCGGCGGCGTGTTTTTTAGCGGCATCGCATTGCTGGGGCTGTATACGTTGCTCGCCACGGTCGAGTGGCTATACATCGGACTGAAAGCAGCAGGCGGCCTCTATCTGATCTACCTTGCCTCGAAAATCTGGCGCGGCGCCGCCAAACCGCTCGCCTTCGATGCCGCGCAAACCGCCGCCGCCAATGTGCGCAAATCCTTCTGGATCGGATTGAGCACACAACTCAGCAATCCGAAGACAGCCGTCTACTACGGCAGCATATTCGCGGCCCTGCTTCCGCAACATCCACCGCTGTGGTGTTACTTCGCTCTGCCGCCCGCGATATTCGCCATCGAAGCCGGCTGGTACACGGTGGTCGCATTGTGCTTTTCGAGCAAACGGCCGCGTGAAATCTACCTGACGTGGAAAGCCCGGATCGATCGCGTTGCCGCGGGTGCGGTTGCCGCGCTCGGATTGCGCCTGATCCTGACGGCACACAAAGTGGGCATCTGAAACGTCGCCGCGATTCAACCGGCTTGTCACGCCAGGCATGACAAGCCGGCAATCAGGGCTCCATCGCCGTGTGAACCCGTGCATGCAATATGGGTGCACCCGGTGAAACAGTTACAAGATAAGTGTTGACGCTGACACGGCCCGGCGGTTACTGTAGCGTCCGAAGTTCAAGAAGTTCGATTGCTGTTCATCAATTGCTCGCTCCCTCAGCGGTATTCGTTGTCCTCTCCCTCCTTGATGCTTCGCGCGCTCTCATCAGCAGAGCACATCTTTCTATTTTTTCCTCAAGGATTCTTCATGGATACCGGTACCGTTAAGTGGTTCAACGACAGCAAAGGCTTTGGCTTCATCACCCCGGACAAGGGCGGCGACGACCTGTTCGCGCACTTCTCCGAAATCAGCGGCGACGGCTTCAAGACGCTGGCTGAAAATCAGAAGGTGAGCTTCGAAACGAAGCAAGGCCCGAAGGGTCTGCAAGCGGCTAACATCAAGCCGCTGTAAAGTTTGAAGGGCTCGGTGTCCGGCAACGGACACCGGGTTGCAGCGACATCCTCGCGGAGCTTTTGTCTCCCACAGTTGGCGCGATCGCTTCTAGCTGCTTCTGTTTTCAGCAGCAAGCCCCAAGCGCCAAACGCCTCGTTGCACCTCATTCTCCCCTCTGGCTTTAACGCCCTTTTTTCGCTTTCCGACTGCGTTGAGATTCGGCTCGCAATGGCTTGAATCAGTTCGTCCGTGCAAGATTCGCGCGGCGTGCGCGCACTCGAACATCATTAAAATTAAAATGCAAAACATCCATATTCATCACTACAACGGCTATGCCGTCCAACCCTCGGCGCATCGTTTGCCCGACGGCAGCTTTTCGTCCAACCTGCTGCTCGAACGCGCCGACAGCGCGCGTGCCGAAGGCCGCTACCAGTTCTATTCGCTCGATTACTTCGCGAACGAAGAACAGGCATTGCAGCACTCGGCACGTTGGGCACGCCACTGGGTCGATACGCGCGGTTAAGCGCGAGTCCCCCTTCAAGCACCACATAGCGCGCCATCGGGCGCGCTGGAAAACCACGCGCGGTCTATTCGGTTCCTTCCGACTTGATCCGCGCGCGCAACTCGAACTTCTGGATTTTTCCCGTCGATGTCTTCGGCAACTCGCCGAAGCGCACTGCTTTAGGCAGCTTGTATCCCGCCAGAAATAGCCGGCAGTGCGCGATGATTTCCTCCGCAGTCACCTGAGCGCCTTCCTTGAGTTCGATGAAGGCGCACGGCACCTCGCCCCACTTCGGATCGGCCATCGCCACCACGGCAGCAACCGAGACCGCGGGGTGCCGGTACAGCGTGTCTTCGATCTCGATGCTCGAAATGTTCTCGCCACCCGAAATGATGATGTCCTTACTGCGATCGCGGATGCGGATATAGCCGTCAGGCATCCGCACGCCCAGATCGCCGGTATGGAACCAGCCGCCGCGGAAGGTCGCTTCCGTAGCGCGCTCGTTCTTCAGGTAACCCTTCATGCAGATGTTGCCGCGGAACATGATTTCGCCGAGCGTTTCGCCGTCGTTCGGCACTGGCTCGAGCGTGTCCGGGTCGAGCACCGTCACCGCTGACTGGAGGTGATAGCGCACACCTTGCCGCGCGTTCAGTTCGGCGCGCGCGTTGTCGTCGAGCGTTTCCCATTGAGTCTGTTTCGCACAGACCGCGGCCGGGCCATAGGTTTCCGTGAGCCCGTATACGTGCGTCAAGTCGAAACCGATCTCCTTCATCTGCGCGATCACAGCCGGCGGCGGCGCTGCGCCCGCCACCATCGTCGACACGCGATGTGTGATGCCTTCGCGCCACTCGGCCGGCGCATTGGCCAGCGCGCTCTGCACGATCGGCGCGCCACAATAGTGCGTAATGCCTTCGTGGCGTATCAGCTCGAACACCGTCTTCGCGTCGAATTTGCGTAGACAGACGTTGACGCCCGCACGTGCTGCGACGGTCCATGCGAAACACCAGCCGTTGCAATGAAAGAGCGGCAAGGTCCACAGATAAACCGCATGCCTGGGCATGTCCCATTCGAGGATATTGCTGAGCGCATTCAGATAGGCGCCGCGATGATGGTAGACCACGCCCTTCGGATCGCCGGTCGTACCCGAGGTGTAGTTCAGCGCAATGGCGTCCCATTCGTCGGCAGGCGGCGTCCATGCGAACTCAGGGTCGCCGGATTGCAGGAACGCTTCGTAATCGATCGCGCGGATGAATTTGTCCGCGTCGGCGGGCATTGCGTCGGCCACGCTGATCACCCGCAACTCAGGGAATTCCAGCGCCGCGCGATGTGCAAATTCGCTGTACTCCGTATCGACGATCAACGCCTTCGCCTCGCCATGCCGCAGCATGAACAGCAAAGACGACACGTCCAGCCGCGTATTCAGCGTATTGAGCACGGCCCCGGCCATCGGCACGCCGAAGTGCGCTTCGATCATCTGAGGAATGTTGGGAAGCAACGCCGCGACCGTGTCGCCGCGTTCGATGCCGGCGCGCTGCAATGCGCTGGCCAGCCGCCGCGTACGCTCGTAGGTTTCGCGCCAGTTGCGGCGAATCACCCCATGGACGACCGCGGGCCGCTCACCGTAGACTTCCGCTGCGCGTACGATGAAATCGAGTGGCGTCAGCGGAACATAATTGGCCTCGCGGCGCTCCAGTCCTTCTTCGAACATGTGTTTCATTGCCTCGTCTCCTATGTCGACCCGAGTTGGCGCTTTAGCGCTTACTCGGGTCCCATGCAACATGGTTGCTGAAGCGCCGGTCGCGCCGTCGATTATTCTGTTTGACGAAATAGCCTAGCAATTGTCATGCTGAACTGTCTGTCATTCAAATGACAGAGTGGCACGCTTTAACGCTCCATAAGTCACATCAACCCGCCTTAAACCGGATCCGCCCTCGAGCCGCTTATGGATGATGCTCCGCTCACCGCCGTCGCAGGCGCCCGCTCGCACCGGCCGGAACGGGTCGCGCGCGCCGGTCTGCCGCAACTGTTCGCCACCTGCGCGTGGTTCCGCGCGCTGGCCGACGAACATCAGGCGATGGTCCTCGCCAGCTCGTACGCCGAGCATCTGCAAGGCGGAGCGTGGATCGCGCGCCGCCAGGAACCGTCGGATTACTGGATCGGCGTGCATTCCGGACTCATCAAACTCGCTATTTACAACGCTTCAGGACGCAGTTGCACACCGTCCGGCGTGCCGCCCGGCGGCTGGTTCGGCGAAGGCAGCGTGATCAAACGTGAATTGCGCAAATATGACGTGGCCACGATTCAGTCTTCGCTCGTGATGTTCGTGCCGTCGGAAACGTTTCATGCGCTGCTCGGCTCGAGCCTGCCGTTTACGGGCTTCGTGATCCGGCAGTTGAACAACCGGATGGGCGAATTCATCGCGTCGATCCAGAATAGCCGACTGCTCGATGTGGATGCGCGCGTCGCCCAATCGCTTGCGCAACTGTTCAATCCCGACCTGTACCCCGATACCGGCCGCACGTTAGCCATTTCGCAGGAAGAAGTCGGTCTGCTGGCCGGCGTGTCGCGGCAACGGATCAACCAGGCGCTGCAAAACCTCGAGAAACTGGAAATTTTGCGCCTTTCGTACAACCAGATCGACGTGCTCGACCTCGAACGCCTGTGCGCGTTCGGCCGCGAGCAGATCTAGAGCAAGCGCCACGTGCGCCTTCACACCCTCTTTCAGCGGCCGCCCAAGAGCGGCCGCTTCGCATGTCGCCTGAATTTCAGGCGACGGAATAAAGAATCTGCCGCCACAGCCGTTAAGCAAACGATGCAGCGCAGATTGCAGCCCTCCCCCATTCCGAGCTCAACGTATTGTCGAAACCGATAATGAACCGTCTGACACTGAAACAGAAATTGTGGGTGCCGCTGCTGCTGTGCTGGGCGGCGCTCCTGATCGTCACTGTTGTGAACGCGTTAGATGCACGTAACGGTCAAATGGACGCCCGGCGCGCGGATCTAGCCGACGTCGCCGACATGGCGGTGTCGATCGTCGCGGACTACGCGAAGCAGGCCGATGCCGGCAAGCTCTCCGTCGACGACGCCAGGCAGCAGGCCATTGCCCGCGTCCATGCACAGCGCTACGGCACCTCCGGTTACGTCACGATCGTGCGCAGCGATTCGGTGATGATCGATCATCCGATGAGCCCGAAGCTGAACGGCAAGGACATGAGCGGCTTTCGCGACGCCAAAGGCAACGCGTTGTATCACGACATCGCCCAGGCGGGCGGCTCGGCGGCCGGCGCCGGCTATCTACGCTACTGGTGGCCGAAACCCGGCGAGACGACGCCGAGCGAAAAGATCAGCTACGTAAAGCGCTTCGGTCCCTGGAACTGGGACTTTATTGCCGGCGCCTACATGGACGACATCCAGGCGCAGTTTTACACCACGCTTGAACGCTCGGCCGCCATGCTGGTGCTGCTCGGGGTAATGGTGTCGTTCGTCGCCTCGCGAGTGGCGCGCAGCGTATCGCGTTCGATCGGCGGAGAGCCGTCGACGGCCGCGGCGATCGC
This sequence comes from Paraburkholderia sp. SIMBA_030, assembly GCF_046535245.1. Lineage (NCBI taxonomy): Bacteria > Pseudomonadati > Pseudomonadota > Betaproteobacteria > Burkholderiales > Burkholderiaceae > Paraburkholderia > Paraburkholderia sp. SIMBA_030. The sequence goes on along the minus strand of NZ_JAWRXB010000013.1, from coordinate 243,096 downwards.
GATGCAGATCGCGCGCGGCGACCTTGCCACTGCGATCGAGCTGCGGCGCGACGACAACTCGAGCCTGCTGTTCTCGTTGCGCGAGATGCGCAATCAACTCGCCGCCACCGTCGCGCGGATCAAGACGTCCGCTGAGACGATCACGGTCGCCTCGAAAGAGATCGCTGCGGGCAACCTGGATCTGTCGAGCCGCACCGAAGAGCAGGCCGCCTCGCTGCAGGAAACCGCCGCCAGCATGGACGAACTCACCAAGACCGTCACGCAGAATGCCGACAATGCGGCAACCGCGTCCGAACTGGCCACAGACGCATCGAATATCGCCGCGCGTGGCGGTCAGGTCGTCAACGACGTGGTCGAGAAAATGGCCGGCATCACCGATAGCTCGCGCAAGATCGGCGAGATCATCAGCGTGATCGAAGGCATCGCGTTCCAGACCAATATTCTCGCGCTGAACGCCGCGGTGGAAGCCGCGCGCGCCGGCGAAGAAGGACGCGGTTTCGCGGTGGTCGCGGGTGAAGTGCGCAACCTCGCGCAGCGCAGCGCGACGGCAGCCAAGGAAATCAAGGTGCTGATCGATCAGTCGGTGGCGCAGGTCGGCGAAGGTTCGACGCTGGCCGGCAAGGCGGGCAGCACGATCGGCGAGGTGGTCGACGCGGTGCGCCGCGTGACGGCGATCATGAACGAGATCTCGGCTGCCTCGAAGGAGCAGAGCTCGGGAATCGGCGAAGTCAATCTCGCGATCCGCCAGATGGACGACGTAACGCAACGCAATGCGGCGCTCGTCGAGCAGGCGGCGGCCGCAGCCGGTTCACTCGATGAGCAGACCGAACGGCTGCGACATGCAGTTTCGGTGTTCAAGGTCGAACAGCATGCCTGATTGAGCTGCCCGCTTACGGAGTCGATCGACGAAGGCCGTCATCGGGTGACGGCCTTTTCATTTGCGATGCAGATGTCGAATTCAGACGGCGCTCGCGTTGCCTTTGCGCGCCACGGGCCGGGTCAGCAATACATCGGTATCGAATTGCGCGAAGGCGATGTTAGCCAGCACACCTGATCTTTTCCAGCGCAAATAGTAGCGATGCGCAGTCTGATAAGGCGGATAGCGGTCGGGCATCGCGCTCCATGCCTTGCCCGTATGCAGCACCCACAGCACGCTGTTCACCACGCGACGGATATGGATGCAGGGACGGCCGCGCCGTGGTCCAAGGTCCTTCATTTCAGGCAGCAGCGGTACGATGCGGTGCCATTGCTCGTCGGTCAGGTCATGAGTAGCCGGCGAGCCAGCGAGGTGATTTGAAGCGGGAGTGTTCATCCAGTAAGAGCGCGCATTTGCAGCACACGTGCCAGCGTTGCAGCGAGAAAATAGCCTAAAAATCAATTTATTGAGACTACTCCAAGCGCGCTTTCGCGAAAGTTAAATCTTGTCAGATGTGCGAGTGCAATCGTCGGAGATCGCAATAATTCACTGCGTCACAGGATTTTTGGTGCTGTGAAGGTCGTGGTCTATCATCGGCGCGCCCGGCGCGCGGCATCCGGCATGCGTGGTGGATGCTCTAAATGCCGCATCCATAAAAAAAGGTGCCGCGAACGGCACCTTTTCTACAACAACCAGCTTCTGCTGAAGCTTAGAAGCGGTGACGCAGACCGACCGTAGCAGCCGTCTGGTTCTTCGACGAAGACGGCAGTTGCGTCACGTCGCCGCTGTAGATCGAAGCGACACCGCTGTCGCCCATTGCGTGCTGGTACACGGCTTGAGCGTAGACGTCCGTGCGACGCGACAGCGAGTAGTCAGCCTGCAGGCCGATCTGGTGGTAGCGCACCGATTCCGAACCACCGTTCGCGCCGACGCCGTAGCCCTTGCCGTCAGTGAACGTGTAAGCAACGCCCAGGCCCAGAGCCGGGGTCACGTTGTACTTGCCATTGACTTCGTAGTTGTTAGCGCGCAGCGATTGTTGTGCGCCAGCGACGTTGTCGATACGCGATTGCGTCCATGCCAGACCGACGGTAGCCGGGCCGAACGAGTACGAACCTGCTGCGCCGAATTCACGCTGGCGGAAGTTGCCGGTGAAGCCCATGATCGCGCCGTCCGACGCACCGCCGTTGCTTGCCGTGCCTGCTGCGTTCGTTGCACCCGGGTTGTTCTGCTGTGCGTAAGCAGCGCCCAAACGCAGACCTTGCCACTGGTATGCAGCACCAACGCTGTATTCGCGGTTGTTTGCGAATGCGCCAGCCTGGTTCGAGAAGCCGTACGTGCCGCCGAACGTGAAGCCGGCGTAGTTAGCGCTCGAGTACTTGATCGAGTTGTTGACCGCGAAGCCGCCGTTCGTGCTCAGGTTGTCGTTGTTGAACGGGTGAGCGAAGTACGTACCACCCCAGCTGCCGGTCGCGGTCAGCGGTGCCAGATAGTCTTGCGCCGCGTCGTATTGACGACCCAGCGTGACCGTACCGAATTGCGCGCTCGACAGACCGACGAACGCTTGACGGTTGAACATGCCGTTGTTGTTAGCGAACTTGCCGTTGTTGATGTTGAAGCCGCTTTCCAACGTGAAGATTGCCTTCAGACCGCCGCCCAGATCTTCCGAACCGCGCAGACCGAACATGCTTTGGTTGATGCCGCCGCTACCTGCTGCCCACTTTGCGTTGTGGTTCACATTGCTGGTGTACGTCAGGCCGGCATCCAGCAGACCATACAGCGTCACGCTGCTTTGTGCGTGAGCGACGGAAGCGAACGATGCGGCAACCGCAACGACGATGAGACTTTTTTTCATGCGTGGGACTCCAGTTCGATAAATTTACGCGGGGAGCGAGACCTGCCTCGGCAACGCATGCATCGCGTTGCCGCCCTGTTCGCTGAACCGCTTCGGATCAGCCGGGCACCCTTGAAACGAAGCGAGAGTGTAGGGGGACACCCTAATAGCGACGTGCGCAATTTACGCAACAGGATCTTTCAGAATCCGCAACAATCCGACCGGCACGGCGATCAAGTCTTTGTTTTTCCGACACTTATCGCAAAATTAGACATGCAGCGTACTCGCTACGGACAAATGAAATTTGCAACCTCTCAATAATGAAAGTTGCGCGTATGCAACAGCGGTTTAATATGCCTGACGTAATCGGGCCTGAAGGATCAAAAAATGAGCGGCATCTGATTGCCTGAAAATCAGGCAAATGCACAAGGGGAATGCTGCACGGAGTAAATTTATTTCAAAACCCGGGAACTTAAATCGAACAATCGAGTCGTTGATTTTGCGCGGATTATTCAGCATAACGGTTATACGCTGTTCAATCGATTAACAGACTGCGATTAACAAACCGGATTGAATCCCGACTCGCCCTCCATGTGGCCGCCGCCGCATGGCCTTTGTGCAGCCACACGCTAATGAAAAGACTGCCGTGCGGCGGTCGGCGGTCGAATGTAGTCGGGCTGGCGGCCATGCACTCAAAGCGCTAGCGCTTCAAAACGGATGCCGCCGAAGAAATGAAGCCTTCAGCACGGGTATTGCCCGGGGATGAATTGCGGCGCCGGCCGCCGCGTGACAAGAAACCCGCGCTGAAAGCGGATGGCATACATCGAACAGCCTTCCGTATCTGATTAACGGTGCAGCCGTCAGCTTTTTTACACGGAGTTTCCCTACTTTCCGGTGGGCCGCCGTTGTGGATGCTTGTAACCGGTCGAGGTCGAGTTCGCCTTCAGTCTGGCGGTGTTTCCTCAGTTCCACGAACTCAAAGGAGATGACAGATGGAAATTCGCGATCCTTCCCCCGGCCTATACAACGAAGATCTCGCGCCCGCCAGGGTGCGCAACTGGGGTGCCTTCAGCATCTTCAACGTCTGGACCTCGGACGTGCACAGCCTCTGGGGCTACTACCTCGCCGCCAGCCTGTTCCTGCTGTGCGGCAGCTTCACCAACTTCCTGCTGGCGATCGGGCTCGGCTCGCTGGTGATCTTCGCGCTGATGAACCTGATCGGCTACGCCGGCGAGAAGACCGGCGTGCCTTATCCGGTGCTGGCGCGCGCCTCCTTCGGCGTGTGGGGCGCCAACCTGGCGGCGCTGGTGCGCGCCGTGGTGGCCTGTTTCTGGTACGGCGCGCAGACCGCAGCGGCTTCGGGCGCGATGGTCGCGCTGCTGATCCGCAGCGACAGCCTGATGGCGTTCTACAAGGGCACGCACGTCCTCGGTCACTCGGGGCTGGAGGTGATCTGCTACGCGATCATCTGGGCGCTGCAGTTGCTCATCATCCAGAAGGGCATGGAAACGGTGCGCAAATTCCAGGACTGGGCCGGTCCGGCGGTGTGGGTCGCAATGCTGATCCTGGCGATCGGCCTATGCGTCAAGGCAGGCGGCTTCTCGTTCGACCATGGCATTCCGATGAACGTGCTGCTCGAGAAGACCGGCGACGCCGGCGTCAGCGGCGAGCCAGGCTCGTTCTGGGCGCTGATGGCAGTGGGCGCGACCTGGATCACCTACTTCGCGGCGCTGTACCTGAACTTTTGCGACTTCTCGCGCTACGCGAAAAACCGCGGTGCAGTGAAGAAAGGAAATCTGTGGGGCCTCCCGGTCAACCTGATCGCGTTCTCGCTGGTCGCCGGCGTTACCACCATCGCCGCTTTCAAGGTATACGGCGAAGTGCTGCTCCACCCCGAGCAGATCTCGGCCAAGTTCGACAGCTGGGTGCTGGCACTCATCGCAGCGCTGACCTTCGCAGTCGCCACGCTGGGCATCAACGTGGTGGCCAATTTCGTCTCGGCGGCGTTCGACATCTCCAACGTGTTCCCCAAGCTGATCAGCTTCAAGAGGGGCGGCTACATCGCCGCGGCCATCGCGCTGGTGCTCTACCCGTTCGCGCCGTGGGAAGGCAACGCCGCGCACTTCGTCAACGCCATCGGCGCCACGATGGGCCCGCTGCTGGGGATCATCCTGGTGGACTACTATCTGGTGGCCAAGGGCAACGTCAACGTCGCGGCGCTCTACCAGGAGCACGGCGAGTACCGCTACGAAGGCGGCTGGAACGTCAACGCACTGGCCGCGGCGGCGGTCGGCAGCGTGTTTTCGACCTTCCTGCCCAACTTCACCAACTTGCTGCCGGTCTGGTGGAATACCTATGGGTGGTTCTTCGGCGTGGTGATCGGCGGCGGCATGTACCTGATCATGGCGACGCTGCGGCCGCGTATCGCGATCGCGCCGACCCGCGCTTGAGCGTTTTCCTGGAGAGCGGGCAGGGGTGACTCCCGGCCTCTAGCGCGTGGAACAGACACGGCAACAATGCCAATGGTTGGCAGTCTGCGGTCATGCTAGGATTTCTCGCAAACAACTCCGGAGACTGCTATGCCGTTCATCTGCGAAAACGTTGAATGCCGCGCTGTGCTGGCCCGCGGGCAGGTCAGATCCATTCGCGAGAACGAGGGGTGGTGCTTCTATTGTCCAGACTGCAAAGTGAGGAACGCGTTGAACGATATCGGCGTGCCGGGCGGTCCTATTGAGTTGATTCAGCCGGAGAGATCTGATCTCCCGCACAAAGTGATTGCAACTGCCCAACCATTGGAGGACGGCAGGTACGCAGCGCAATTGCGCGTACAAAGGGCACTCGGTATGAAGGGGACTTACGCGGTCGAAGAACATTGGGAACAGCTCGGTGTGTTCCTTAACGCGCACGAGGCCGTCGCGCATGCAAAGTCCATTGCGGCAGACTGGCTGGACCAGAAGGCATAGTCTCGAGTGGAACGCGGGATTCAGCCGTGCGCACCGTGCGCGGATCGTGACGGCCGGCCCGCGACCGTAGATCGGCACGACAACCTGGTGCTGTACGGCGCCGGTGCCGTGAAGATATCGGTTCAGCTTTCGGTACGCTCGATAAGCGACATCAATGGAACCGCTCCACGCCGAGACACTCTGCCAGACACGACATCACTGGTTTGAATTCATACAACACCACTCACGAATCTTCGACGGGAGCGAGCTTGACAAATAGCCTGGCTGCTTCGTTGCCATGGGACAAAGCACGCAGTGCAAGCGAGAGCGCTAGCTGCGCGTCGTGGGCGACTGCGCTACGGTCCTGATCGAAGAGCTTGACGGCGTGGCGCATATGCTGCGCCGCTTGCTCGTGAAGCTCCGCTGCCGTTGCGTGATGTTTTGCCGCGTTTTCGCTGATTGCGCCAGAGCCGGTCGATGCAGGCGTTATCGGCGGCGTACCGGCGCTGTGTGCACCAGCGTCGTGCGCCTGATCGATCGCGTGCAACGCGTGGCCATGGGCCATCATCGCCTGGTGTGCGGCGTGGTCATAGTCTTGACCGGCCTCGAAATGCCGCGACGCCTCGCGGTGGTATCGCGCTGCCTGCTCGTGATGTGACGCCGCGGCCTCAAGATGTCCTTTTTTGCTGTGCTTCATGTTCATACCGGCTCCTGTAAGACTGTAGAACCGACTGCGATGACGACCGATTCGAAGACGCAGTGGCGGGTCGGAAACCACTGGATCCGAATTTACACGCACTTGCGCGCTCGATGACATTTTCGTCGCGCGGAAAATCAGCATCGAGTTCGGCCGGCTCCTCGACCGGGAGTGCATTCTCCATATCCGACTGGGAGGACATGCCCGTTGTCGACGGTCCTGTTCAGATGGAGCAGTAAGCAGATGCGAGCTTCCTCCAATCTGCTCAAACGGGTCATCCCCATCTCGCCTCAGCGCGCAACGACGAACGATGTGTGCATGCCCATCTCATAGTGCCCCGGCCGGTTGCAAATCAGCACGTAGCGTCCTGGCGCAAGCTTCAATGACAGGCGCTTGGTCGAACCCTGCGCCAAGTCCTCCACCTCGCCCATTTTCCTGAACCGGCTTTCCGTAACCTGGCCTTTCTGGACGGGCAGATGCGCGTCGTCCATGTCTGTCCTCAGCACCACGAACTCATGTTCGGTATTGCCGTTCGCTGCGTTGTTCACTTCGAACACGACGCGCCCGGCCTTCGCTGTGCCGGGATCGAGTTGAATCGTGTCGTCCGTGAGCCTGACATGGATCGTCTCGTCCGCATGACCGCTCAGCGGCGCAACGCCGAGCGCAACCGCCGCCAGCACGACCGCAGTATGGTTTCTGCTAATCATGATGTTTCTCCTCGAAAGGGTCGTGTTGCCGCAAGACGCGCCGAACCACGGTGCCGGGTTCGCCGGCCCCGAAGGCTCGCGGATCAACTGTTCTCTCGATGACTGTCGCGCGTCAGCAGACACGTTCGCCAATATGCATGGTTAGGAACCCTCGTCATCGTCGTGGCCGCTCGAGACCACTTTTCGCGGCGCACATAGCTTCGCCTTCACGCAACGGTGCAAGCAGGCTTGCACGCATTGCGCGCGTGAATTCATCGCGGATGAAGGCCCCGTGCCCGCCAGTGCAGGCGAACCTCACTGGTAGAACGTGAGTGGGCTTCGAAATATTCCGCCCAATGTTGCGTGGGAAGCCGCTTTCTGGCGCGCGCAGTGCTGGCAGACACAAACGATTCGAGCGGCTAATCGGTTCACCAACGTGCCACCTTGCAATCGACCATGTCGCGCCATACGACCGGGTGGTAAGTGGAATTTTTTTTAGTCCAGCGGGAATATTTGGAATACCGCGGTCGTTTAGTTTCCTCAGGTGCCAACTCGCAGAGCAATTTCTCACCAGTCAGACTACGGAGGGAAGTCATGTCTCAGGTCTCTGGATGTCTCAAAGCGGCGGCCGTGATCGTCCTCGCCGCCGGTTTCACAATTGCGCATGCCGCTGACGATGACGCTTACGTCGTCACACCACTCGTGTCCAACCTGGCAGGCGCTGCCCCGAAGGTCGACGGGGTACTACAGAACGCTTGGGGTATTGCCTTTAGTCCGGCAGCAAGTCCATTCTGGCTCAACGACAATGCCACAGGCTGCTCCACGCTGTATGACGGCGAGGGGGCAAAGGTGGCGCTGCAGGTCTCCATCCCGCTGCCAGGCAATGTCATACCGAAAAGCGCCTGTAATCCCGTCTTTCCCAACAATCCACCTAAACTCGCACCTGCGGCGCCGACCGGAATCGTGTGGAATCCCTCGTCGGCATTTCTCGTGCCCGGTACCAATATCCCGGCCGCATTCATTTTCGCGACTGAGGACGGCACGATTTCCGCTTGGGCCGTCGGGTTGAATCCGGCGAACAACGCCGTGATTGCGGTCGATAACTCCTCCTCTCCATCCGCCGCGAACGGGGCCATTTACAAGGGGCTCGTCTTCGGTGTGAACGCGAAGGGCGGATTCCTCTTTGCGACGAACTTCCGCTCAGCCCGGATCGATGTATTCGGGCCGAGCGGCGCGAATGGCCTGTTCACGCCCGTGACGACGGACGGCGGCTTCTCGGACCCGGACCTCCCGGCCGGCTACGCGCCGTTTGGTATCGCGAACATCGATGGCGACCTTTTCGTCACGTATGCCAAGCAGGACGATCAGAAGGAAGACGATGTTGCGGGCCGCGGTCATGGATTCGTCGATGTATTCGATACAGACGGCCACCTGTTGCGCCGCTTCGCCAGCCGAGGGCAGCTCAACTCGCCCTGGGCAATCACGCGCGCATCGTTTGCATTCGGCCGCTTCAGCGGCAAGATCCTGATTGGCAACTTCGGCGATGGCCGAATCAATGTCTTTAACAATGATGGCACGTTCGTCGATCAGCTGGAGGATGCGTACGGCAATCCACTGGCTATAGACGGCCTGTGGACTCTGACTCTCGGTGGCGGCCGCAATTCGAGTTCAGACACGCTGTACTTCTCGGCAGGTCCTAACAAAGAGACCAATGGACTGTTCGGTACCATCGCTCCATTGAGCGTCTCCAAGACGCGAGCGGCCGCTCAACACAGGCAATAGCCGGCAGTCGCGCGCGTGGCCAGCCGCATGTTCGCAGTCGACACCGACAGCTTCGTTGTTGCCGGTGTACTGCCTCAGATATCCGCGCGTTTGCCAAGATGCGCATTCTCCTCGCCAACCCCGCGATGACCGTCATCGTCTCATCTCGAATCGGGCCTCTAAGGACTAAAATCGTTGCCCGTTTCTCTCAGGGGCCGTCTTGCCGGCAGAAGGCACGAATAATGTTGGCGAGCTGCAGGCAAAGACGTCGCGCAGTCACAAAAGATTCTTGCTACGTTGGCCACCGCGACCTAAAGTCCATTTCATTCCGCTGATGATTGTCGTCTGGTGTCTGCCCGGCCGAGGGTCCGGGTGTTATCTCGTGACGACCAGGGCGGCGGATCCGAACGTTGTGGTAGAGCCGTAACCGACGCGGTGGCGGTGATCACCGCTGGTGGGCAGCAGCCGGACCGGTAGCGCATGTGCCTCGGTAGCTACTGTTGCGCCTGTTGCAGACCGCAAATGAAAAGAGAGGTTTTTCATGCGTCGCAACACATCTAATGTACTTCGGCTAGGGACAACACTGTCTTTAGCGTTGGCTGCGAGTGCAACGACTTGGGCTGCTCCTGTTCTCGTTTCCAGTACCCCCAGTCCGTTTGCCGGTTGCACAATCGGTGGACCTGGCACGAACTATGTGAACGCCGAGGTCGAACCGTGGCTGGCCGTCAATCCCGCCAACCCCGCAAACCTGATCGGGGTGTGGCAGCAGGATCGCTGGTCCAATGGTGGCGCCCATGGTCTGGTCGCCGGCTACTCTTTCAATGGCGGCCAGACGTGGAACCAGACGAACCTGCCATTTAGCGCGTGCGCCGACGGACTCGGGTACGAACGTGCTTCGGATCCCTGGGTCTCCATCGGGCCAGACGGCACCGCCTATACGGTATCCATTTCTTTTAACCAGTCCAACAACAACAATGCGGTGGCTGCGGCGGTCTCCACGAATGGCGGCATGACCTGGGGAAACCTGAGCGTACTCATCGCCAATAACGAGCCATCGACGCAGTTCTTCAACGACAAGGAGTCGGTGACAGCCAACCCGTTCAGGGCCGGTGTCGCATATGCGGTATGGGACCGGCTCGAGTCGCCGAATGGCAATCCGTACGCCAATCTGCACACAATGGCTTTCCGGGGGCCAACATTCTTCTCGAAGACTATCGATGGCGGGAAAACCTGGAGCTCACCTGCGATGATCGTCAAAGTCCCATCGCGACAACAGACCATCGGCAACCAAATTGTGGTCAACTCGCAGAATGGGACACTCTACGATTTCTTCAACCTGATCACGCCACCCTTCAGCGTGACGGCCAACAAGGTCGCGTTCATCAAGTCAACGGACGATGGCGCTACCTGGACGAAGCCGCAGATCATCGGCGACCTGAGAACCGTTGGCGTCACGGATCCCAATACGAACGAGCCTTTGCGTACCGGCGATATCATCCCCGAGCCGGCCATTGACCCGGCGACCGGCCAGCTCTACGTTGTCTGGCAAGATTCACGCTTCAACGGCGGCCAATTCGATGAGATCGCGCTGTCTACGTCTACCGACGGCGGCAAAACGTGGAGCACACCGATTCGCGTAAACAAGTCGACCGGGCGGGCGGCTTTCAATCCGTCCATTCGGGTCAACTCCGCCGGCACGGTGGCCGTCACCTACTACGATCTTCGCGACCTTCAGGCTGGGAACGTGACGACGTTGCCGACCAACATCTGGCGCACCACGTCGACCAACGGCGGACAAAGCTTTAGCGGCGAAGTGCAGGTTGCCGGTCCGTTTGACATGAGAACAGCCCCGAACGCGGAGGGTTTCTTCGTGGGTGACTATCAGGGGCTCGACGCCCGGGGAACGGCGTTTGTGCCGTTCTTTGTACAAACGAACTCGGGCAATACAGCTAATCGCACCGACGTATTCGCTGCACCGTAGTTCGTTCAGTCGTAGCTGAGTGAGGACCGGACCGCCCCGGAATGAGGCTCGCGCGTCCGGCCTCGGTGAAACACCGGCCTGCCCAATCGGTACTACGGTGTGACCGTACGTGCCAGATGGTACCTGCAAATCGCCCCCCTTCATCACAACCTCTCGCCAGCGAAAGCCGCGTTGAAGATCGCGCTACCGCTCCCCTATCTGGTGACTGCGTGCCAACGGCTGCCGAGCACGGATGACATGGCACGACAAGCCGGTTTCCCAAACAATTAATCGCCGTGGAAGCCAACTCGCATGTGAGCTGATGGCAGTGAGATGTCAGCCTGAGGCATCCCTCACCGCTTCAATCAGCCGACGCGCAATCGGCTCGCGGCGGAAGATAATGCAAAAATAAGTTGTAAATTACGCTACATCGACGTAGCTTACTTTACATGAATACCTTCACCACCTGGGCCGTACTGGTCCTGACTTTTCCTACTGAGAACGCGACCGCGCGCATGCGGGCGTGGCGGGCACTGAAAGCGAAGGGGTGCGCAGTCCTGCGAGATGGCATCTACCTGCTGCCCCACACCGCCGAGCGTGAAGACATGCTGCGCGAACTCGCAGGCAGCATCGACGAAGCCGGCGGCACCGCGCATCTGCTGCGCGCGCAAAGCCTCGACGCGTCGCAGGAAGCGGACTTCCGCGCACTATTCGATCGCAACGACGACTATGCGACCTTCGTCGCATCGCTGGGCGCCGCGCGCAAAACGCTGGGAGGCCTGCCACCGGCTGAAGTCATCCGGCTGTTGCGCCGCCTGCGCAAGGACTACGACGCGATCCGGACGATCGACTACTTTCCGGGTGCCGCGTCGACCGCCGGGGAGGTTGCCTGGGAAGATTTTCTGGCGCTCGCCGATACCGTCCTGTCGCCGGGTGAGCCGCATGCGGCCGAGCGGGCCGTCCGGCCCCTGCGGCGCGACGAGTATCGGGCCCGCACGTGGGCAACCCGGCAACGGCTATGGGTCGATCGCGTCGCGAGCGCATGGCTGATCCGCCGCTTCATCGACCCGACGGCGCACTTCCTCTGGCTGGCTTCGCCGGAGGCCTGCCCATCGGATGCACTCGGCTTCGACTTCGACGGCGCCGCCTTTACGCACGTGGGCGAGCGCGTGACGTTCGAGGTGCTGGTCGCGAGCTTCGGTCTCGATGACGACGCGGCGCTGCTTCGGCTCGGTGAAATGGTGCACGCACTCGATGTCGGCGGCGCACCGGTGCCCGAGGCGATCGGCTTCGAAGCGGTGATGGCCGGCGCGCGGCAACGCGCGTTGGACGACGATCAACTGCTCGATGAGATGGGACGCGTGCTGGATTCAATCTACGCACACTTTACGGCGAGCACAAAAAACAGCAACACAGGGGGCCGGTCATGACCACCGCGACGGGTGCCGCGCCGGGCTACAAGCTAGGCCAGATGATCCTTTACATGCTGCGGCTCGGCACCTTCGGTTTTGGCGGCCCGGTGGCGCTGGTCGGCTACATGCACCGCGACCTCGTCGAGCGCCGCGGCTGGATCAGCGAACAGGACTACAAGGAGGGGTTGGCGCTGGCTCAAATGATGCCGGGTCCTCTCGCCGCACAACTCGGCATTTACCTCGGCTACGTACATTACCGCGTCGTCGGTGCAACGGTGGCCGGTATCGCTTTTGTCCTGCCTTCGTTCCTGATGGTTGTGGCGCTCGGCTGGGCCTACGCCCAGTATGGCGGCCTCTCCTGGATGCAGGCAGTCTTCTACGGCGTGGGCGCCGCGGTGGTCGGAATCATTGCGATGAGCGCGTACAAACTGACCAGGAAGACCATCGGCAAGGACAGACTGCTGTGGGCGATATTCCTGACGCTCGCGGTCGTCACCGTTGTCACCGAGTCCGAAATCGCATGGCTGTTTATCGCGGGTGGCCTGCTCAACTGGTTCTGGCGGGCTCCGCCGAAATGGCTTGGCAAGGGCGGATTGAATGCGCTTGCCGTGACGCAGGCGCCGGGTGTGAGCGGCGTCCTCAGTGGTCTCGACTTGCCGCTGCTCGGCCAGGTCGGCGTTTTCTTCGCCAAGGCCGGCGCGTTCGTGTTCGGCTCGGGACTCGCGATCGTGCCGTTCCTCTACGGCGGCGTCGTGACCGAACACCACTGGCTTAACGACAAGCAGTTCGTCGATGCGGTGGCCGTCGCGATGATCACGCCGGGACCGGTCGTCATCACGGTCGGCTTCATCGGTTACCTGGTCGCGGGATTCCCGGGCGCCTGTGTCGCCGCGCTTGGGACCTTCCTGCCGTGTTACCTGTTCACCGTGCTGCCGGCGCCGTACTTCAAGAAATACGGCAGGTTACCTGCCGTCAAGGCGTTCGTTGATGGCATTACTGCCGCGGCCGTGGGCGCAATCACGGGCTCAGTCATTGTTATCGCGAGGCGCTCCATCGTCGACTGGCCGACCGTCGTGCTTGCCCTGGTGACGGTCGTGTTGCTCTGGCGCTTCAAGAAGCTGCAGGAGCCGGTGATCGTCGTTGCGGCTGCCCTGTTTGGTCTTGCTGTCTATCCGCTCATCAATTCGCACGCCATCTAACGGCATGCGTGCGCGCATTCTACGAGGAACGTAATCATGGCAACACGTCGTACCTTCCTGCACAACACCGCTGCGGTTGGCGCGGGAATCATGCTGGCCCAGGCACAAACCGTACGTGCCGCAGAAGAGCCCGGTTACACCGACAAGCTCACAGACGCGGACGGCAAGTATGCCGCCGGACCGCTGCCATTCGCCTACGACGCGCTTGAACCGGTCATCGACGCACGCACCGTTGAACTGCACTACAACTTTCACCATAAGCCTGCTGTGGTTGCCGCGAACAAGGCCGAAGACAGCCTCGCGAAAGCGCGGGACTCAAACGACTTCGCGCTGGTGAAGTTCTACGAGAAAGAACTTGCATTCCAGCTATCCAGCCACATCCTGCACACCATTTACTGGACCAGCATCTCGGGAAAAGGCGGTGAACCGACGGGCGATCTGGCAAAAGCAATCGGCAAAAATTTCGGCTCCTATGCGAAGTTCAGAGCACAACTGGTTGCCGCAACGATTGCAGTAGAAGCTTCCGGCTGGGGTATCGTTGGCTACCATCCCGCGACGGGCAAGCTCATGATCCTGCAATGCGAGAACCATCAGAAGCTCACCGCATGGGGCATTCAGCCCATCCTCGTCCTCGACGTGTTCGAGCACGCGTACTACCTGAAATACCAGAACCGACGCAACGATTATGTCAATCAGCTGTTTAGCCTCATCAACTGGGACAACGCGGCCATGCGGATGCAGGCAGCGTTGCCTGCGCGGAGGCTGACATGAACGGGATGACGCGTGAGGCTGGCGAAGACGACGACGATTGAACGAGCGCCGCTCGCGGATCCTTGTTGCAGGTGAAACACTCTGATGAAACTCGCATCGTGAATGCACTTTGGACTCGGCCTGCTGCTCGGTGGCTGCTTTCTGTCGCGTGCGCTATCGCTGCCGCGCTGGGGGGCGTGGTGTTCTCCGCGTCAGGTGCGGACGACGGCCTTGAAATGGGCGGCCTGCCATTGAAACAGCTCGCCGACGTTCCGCTGGGCGGACGGCCGACCCGACTCGACTACGCAAGCCTCGACCCGGACCGCCACCTGCTATTCATTGCTCATCTGGGCGACGGCGAGGTCATCGCGTTTGACACGCGCACGGCGCGCGTGATCGCCCGGATTCCAGACGTGGCCTCAGTGCATGGCGTGTTAGCGATTCCCGCAATGTCACGCGTGTATGCGTCAGCCACCGGTTCAAATGAGATCGTCGCGATCGACGAAGCCACGCTCAAGATCACCGCCCGCATGCCTGGCGGCAGCTACCCGGATGGCCTGGCCTACGCGCCCGATGCGCACAAACTCTATGTCTCCGACGAAACTGGCGAGACTGAGACGGTGATCGACATTCGCTCGAACACGCGGATTGCGACGATCCCGCTCGCCGGCGAGGTCGGCAATACCCAGTACGATCCGGTTTCCCGGCACATCTTTGTGAACGTGCAATCCCGGCAGCAACTGGTTGAAATCGACCCGGCTAACGACCGGGTCGTAGCGCGCATCGATGTGCCGGGCGCGCGGGGCAATCACGGACTGCTGATCGAACCGCAGCAACGGCTTGCTTTCATCGCCTGTGAAGGCAATCACAAGCTGCTGGTACTCGACATGCGCACGATGCGCGTCACGTCGTCCTTCGACGTCGGTCAGGATCCGGACGTCCTGGCCTTCGACCCGCAACTGCATCTGCTCTACGTCGCTGGCGAAGCCGGGATCGTCTCACTGTTCAAAGCCGACGCGGGCAAAGTGTCGAAGATCGGCGACGGCCGCATCGGCCCCAATGCGCACGTCGTCGCGGTGGACGACTCGACGCACCGCGCCTACTTCCCGCTCAGAAATGTTCACGGGCGTGCGACGTTGCGCATTATGGCGCCTCAAGACTGAGGCCGTGGCGCGCTCGTGGCGGTCAAATACTTCGGCGGATGGCGGAATCGCTCACTGCACCCGGAAAGACAGGCAAGCGGCGGTAAAGACAAGGGAGTCGGAATGCGTAGTGCCAACCCGACTGATCGCGAAGTGGTTCGCGCCTAAGTGACGTCCTGGATGCAGGCGAGTGCGGAGGATGAGATGAGTCAAACTGAAACGGCCAGGGTGGCCGTACTGTGGCGCGGTGATCGTGAGGCGCGCAAAAGTGCGACACCGAGGAATAATCGCTTTTATCGTATCTTCGAAGAACTGGCGGCGATCGGTATCCAGGCGCAACCCGCCGTCTATTCCGACGATATGGTTGACGAAGTGCGTGATCAACTCCTGAACGTTGATGGTGTACTGGTATGGGTCGATCCGATTCACGACGGGCAGACCCGCACAGTTCTCGACGCAATGTTGCGGGAGGTGGCGTCGCGCGGACCTTGGGTCAGCGCCCACCCTGACGTTATCCTGAAGATGGGCGTCAAGGAAGTTCTATATCGCACCAGGCATCTCGGCTGGGGAACGGATACCCATCTCTATCCCAACAGATCTGCGTTCCAGTCCGAGTTCCCACGCCGGCTAGAATCGGCAGGGCCGCGCGTGCTCAAACAGAATAGGGGAAATGGTGGTCAGGGGGTCTGGAAAGTCGAGCAAATCTCACCGCCGGGCGGCGATGCCGTATTGGTTCGAGTTCTGCATGCACGCCGTGGAAGCGTGCCGGAAGAGACAACGCTTCACGATTTCATGGCGCGCTGCGAAGCATACCTCACACCCGATGGTTGCATTGTCGATCAACCTTTTCAGTCACGCTTGCCCGACGGCATGATTCGCTGCTACATGGGAAGAGAGAAAGTTGTCGGGTTTGGACACCAGTTCATCAAGGCGCTGATACCGCCGCCACCCGAAGGGCCCGACTCTGACGCTGCACAGCCTGGCCCGCGCATCATGCACCCCGCCTCAGCGGAACCGTTCCAGGCGCTGAGGGCGAAAATGGAATTGGAATGGACGCCGCAGATGATGGACGTCCTGAAAATCGACATCGCTTCGCTGCCGATTATCTGGGATGCTGACTTTCTTTATGGGCCGCGTACCGAATCGGGCGAGGATACCTACGTACTCTGCGAGATCAACGTCAGCTCTGTTTTCGCCATACCAGACCAGGCACCGGCAGCCATTGCTCGCCTGGTGAAGGAATGTCTGCGTAAAAAATAGCCATCGAACTGCGTTCCAGCAGATGGCAGGCATGATTTGTGCGGCCAAAGTTGTCATCGAATTGCGCGGCAGGGCCGGACTCGCCGGGCAGCAAACGACCGCCAATCAGCCAATACCCGTATTCCCGAAGCGCGAAAGATGGAATAGACGCCCCCGCGGAATCGTTTAGACGACATACGAACCAACGGCAGACTTCGATGAGCACTCGACAACAGCACGTCATCCGTTCTGTCAGCGCAGGGCTGCTAGTTGCATCCGTTGCGTTGCTCGCTGGCTGCGGCGGCGGAGGAGGCGGTGGTAGCACAAGCAGCACGTCGATGATTTCGATCGCCGGCACGGCGGCAACTGGCAAGGCACTTGCGAATGCGACAATCAGCATCGACTGCGCGCGAGGCTCGATGTCAATCGCAGCAGATGCGAACGGAAACTACCACGCGACGTTCGGCGCAGCGTTGCCGTGCGTGATCACTGCGACTTCGGGCGGGACGATGCTGCATTCCGCGGCGTTTGCGGGCGGCACGTACAACGTCACGCCGGAGACGGATCTGTTGCTGTCGTATCTGGCGGCGCAACTCGGTACGAATGAAAGCGCGCTCATCGCCGGCTTTGCGGCGAACACGCATTTTCAGCAGACGCTGCAGAATCAGACCGACGTTCTGACTGCGCAGGCCGCTGTCGTACAGAATCTGCAGCAAAAGTACAGCGTTACGCTTTCCACCCCCAATTTTCTGACCACCGCATTCACTGTCGGCCAACCAGGCGAGGACAACGATCTCGAAGCGCTCCTCGCTCTCGGCGCAATCGACGCCAACGGCGAACCGGACGCAGTCGCCGTCACACTTATGGCCATGATGGGAGCCGCACATCCGATTGCGACATCGCCAGGTGCCAGCACAAGCGGGACCGGTGGGGCCGGCGTGGGTGGCACTGGGAGCATGGGCGGCATGATGTGAGACGACAACACAGATGATGCCCGTGGATCGCCATTCGACGCATCTGAAACCATGGGTCTTGTCACGCCGTACGCATGGCGGTTCGTGAGATCGCGATGCGGCAGAGGTGACCGATACACGCTCAACCTGCAGCACCCGCTCATCGGTCAGAGCAGTTCCGTGGCGAAGTCCCCCGCGGAATGGCTGCGGCCGTAACCGGGAGAACGCGGACGAAACAGGGCGGTGAACTCCTCTGCAGGCAGAGGCCGCGAAAAAAGATAACCCTGTCCAGCCTGGCAGGACCATTCCCGAAGGAGCCTTGCCTGGTCGCTCGTTTCAATGCCCTCCGCCGTGACGGACAGTCCAAGCGACTGCGCCATGGAAATGATGGCTCGAACGATTGCGTCGTCCTCGGCACTCGTGCCAATGCCCTGAACAAAGGATCGGTCGATCTTCAGCACATCCAGCGGCAGCTTGCGAAGATAACTCAGCGATGAGTAGCCTGTACCAAAGTCGTCGATTGCGATCGTTACACCAAAATCTTTCAGTTTTCGGAGCGTCTCGATGCTCTTTGCCGTGTCCCGCATGATCAGGCCCTCTGTGACCTCTAGTTTCAGCGAGGCAGCGCCGATGTGAGCACTGGACAGCGCCGCAGCCACGTCGGCAACGAGGTTGGGATCATCGAACTGCCGAGACGAGAGATTGACGCTGATCTGCAGTGACGGCTCTGTTGGGAACTCCCGCTGCCAGCGGGCGACTTGCTGGCAAGCCTCTTCCAGTACGTATCGTCCGAGCGGAATGATCAGGCCGCTTTCTTCTGCAATCGCAATGAACTCGGACGGCGGCAACAAACCTCGCGTGGGGTGCTGCCACCTCACGAGCGCTTCCATTTCCCGGCACCCTGCCGACTGAAGCTGCATGATGGGCTGAAAATACACGCGTAATTCGCGATGCTCGATCGCGTAACGCAGGTCCGTTTCAATCTCCAGCTTTTTGACTGCTTCAGCGTGCATGTTCTCTTCGAAAACCACGTAGCGGCCCTTTCCGCCGTTCTTGGCCCGGTACATGGCGACGTCGGCGTCCCGCAACAACGTGTCAGCATCGCCGCGGCCGCAGCCAGCTTGTGCGAATGCCAGCCCGACGCTCGCGCTGACGATGTACTGTTTGTGGTCGAGATCGAACGGTTGACTGAATTGCGCAAGAATGTTGTCCGCGACCAGGGTCCCTTCGCTCGTCGCTTCACTGCCCAGGTGTTCCAGCAGGATGACGAACTCGTCCCCACCCAGCCGCGCGACGGTGTCGGTCGGGCGAACGCATCCTTCGAGGCGCTTGGCCGCTGCGATCAGCAGCCGGTCTCCCACGTGATGCCCGAGACTGTCGTTCACCCGCTTGAAGTTGTCCAGGTCGATGAAAACGACGCCGATCATCGCGTTACGTTGACGCGCGCGTGCTTCGGCCTGGCTAATGCGATCCAGCAGCAGTGCGCGGTTCGGTAGCGAGGTGAGCGTATCGTAGAACGCCCGTCGCGCGAGTTGCTCTTCGAAGTTCTTTCTTTCGGTGGTGTCGCTCGCTGTCGCCACGATTGCGCCGACAGCCGGTTCGTCGAGCAGATTCGTCAAGGTAAGTTGAATATAGCGCCACGCATCGCCCTCGCCTCGAGTACGGACCTCGATGGATTTCGTGGATTGAGCCGTCGACGACACGGTCTCCAACAGTCCCTGCAGCGTGGGACGGTCAGTGGGATGGATCGGATCGAGCAGACTGGTGCCGACGAGCTGGCCCATGTTGTTCAAGGGATCCGGTCTTCGCGTCGGCGCCTCGTAGGTCACCGTCCCGTCGACGTCGGAAACGAGTATCGCATCCGACGTGTTGGCCACAAGCGCCTGAAGCCTCTGTTCGCTCGTGCGCAGCGCGTCCTGGGCCGCCGCATCGGCGTTCTTGCGAATACGCCGCAGCATCTGAAGAAACAGCAGCGTGAGCCCCACGCCGATCGCCAGGACCACAGGGGTCGATATCAGGACGATCCGTTGCACGGCAACGAGCCGGTCGAGTTGCATCGTCGCATCGTCGCGGTGCCGTGCCGCTGCTGCGAGGACTTTTTGCTCGATACCGTCAAAGAGCGGATCGGCCGAATCCTTGTCGATCTCATTGGCTCTTGCGATGTCGTGATCGTCGACGGCCTTGAACATCGGCTTGGCGAACGATTGATACTTCGCGTGCTTCTCCAGCAGGCCGAGCAGCATCGTGCTGCTGCCAGGTTCAAGTGCCATCGCCTTCTTCAGCGCCGCATCAAGTGCCTGGCCGGCCTCGCGGTGCTCGCGTAGAACCTCCGGACGTGGGTCCAGGAAGTACTTGCGTTCGGCCGATTCCTCCCAGGCGACGCAGTAGCGGGCTTCCTCGAACGCTTTATCCGCCTCGTTGGCAGCTTGCGCGGCGAAACCCGCGCTCAAGCTTTCATAGGCGCCCCAGAAGGCCAGAAGCGGCACGCTCAACAGAACGAGCACGAGACCAAATATTGCGGTGCGCCGCGCGGGGTGCACGTTCAACGGCGTCTGCTCAACCTGGTCTGCTCCTGCGTTGCGTCGCCACAGGTATCGACGCCTTGGGCTACCTTTCTGTCTGGCCACGATTGCTCCGATGTGGAACAGCACGTCGACGGGGTGATCTGTTCGAGCAGATTGGGCAGAAGGAAACTGGAGAGGTCAGTCTGCCCGTAGACGACGTGCGCATCCGGAAGTCGTGGCCCAAAGCATGGCTCGGTTCGTTGGTTGACCCCGAACCGTGTAATTGACGAACGACTCCGATCCCGGTCCACGTTTTGTTGGACCACCGCTTGTTAACGGCACGCTCTGGTCTTTCTAAAGGTCTCGCGCGGGTGGATTGCAATGGCTGGCGTGTCGTCCGCCTGGAGCCTCCCCACATTACAGATCATCGGCCGAAAGCATTATCCGCTCGCCGCTGCCAGGTAACGCTTTCTTCGCAACCGCGTTCAGGAGTCGGCGCTTGCCAAGTTCAAAGGCGAGCATCAATTGTTTCGGGGTCTCGTTCGCAGCGCCGAGTTTTTCGCAAACCACCTCAGCGGGCAACTCAAAGGCACTGTATCCCCAGCCGAAGCCATACGCCGAAAACCACACAGCCGCTTCCGCGGAAAGGATGGGTGCCGTGAGGTTGGTACCGGGTTTATCCATGGCTGTCACCGTCCTGTCCGATCAGAGCAAGCCTGAATTTTCGCACAGTCAGCGACTGGCCGGGACGCCTCGGCGACAGGCGGCAACCATCCGTGAAGGGGCAGCCGCTTTGATACGCCGCCAGAACGCGGCAAATTTGCGCGGTTCGTAGCATGCGGCGCGGGTATGGCGTCGTAGTGGATGCGCGCAATCGCTGCGTCCGGATGGCGCTAATCAAGATGCAACACCTCGAACATCAGGAATCGATCTACCCAGTGGGTTTATGATCAATCAGTTCGCTTATATGAAGTAGTCCTATCTACTTTACATCGGGTAGCGCGAAAAAAAGACGTCGTGAAAACCTTGGACTTCATTCCCGGCTTGCTCATCGTCGCCTTCGGCGCTTGCGGCATCATGCCAAGTTCGTTTTTCCGCGACGCGCTGATCGAGCAGAGCATGCAGGATTAATGATGCAGAGGGATTATGTTGATCTCAAAACGGTCGATTAGTTAGACGATCGGTTGCAATAAATGATCTGATGAAACACGATGTGAAGCGCTTTATTGAATTCATACTCTTCCATCACGACTACAGATTTACCAGGCGTGTACGTCAATTTATATTAATAATACGAAACACGCGTAAATGTTGCTTGCTTCGGTCAAGTTATCGCCATCCCTCAGATAAAAATAAAGATCTGCCTTTTCCGCGTACAGATGGGGGCAGCTCTTCCGTTTTCCCTCGTTTCGGAAAACTCTCGGACGCGTACTGCGGACGATTCTTCGAATTATTACTTATCGTTACCAGCCGCCACCACGTTACGCAAATGAAACGTTTATAATTCCTCTGCCGAAACAGCCCGTAACTAATGCCGAGCGCGTGCTGGCGTTCTGCCGATCCAGTAGGAATTGCATGGACAGGCGCGGCGCCGGGTAAACCCTTCCTTTAGGCGAAACGGGTTGGCGATCGAACCGGGTTGTCAAGAGTGAAGAATGACGGATTTGGCCAAGCTGTCAGGTGTCCTCAATTTCCTGATTGCTTGTGTTGAGCGAATGTCTGTTTGTCACATATAGGGTGCGCTGGACTGCCAGCGCGATCCTTACCAAGTGTTGCTGTCGCGTCGTCTGCATGTCATGACCCCTTGTGCCGGTTTTTTGGCCGTGCGCTCGAAGGTTCGTTTGAAGCTAGCTGGGAAGTCGACTGAGCCCTTCATGCATTGGGTGCCTGCGGTCGACGCTACATGCTGCGCTTGATGCCCGGCGTTGCAGATCCAAGGGTGTAGTCACTGGTAGCGCTTTGCATAGTGAAACTTTCGAAGTAATTAGTAAGGAATACGTAATATTAGTGTGCTTCGCCGGTACCGCATCGAAATGTTGAACTCGCTGTCGTCTGACAGCGGTCAGCGCAGCTTCGAATATCCAACGGTATCTGCTGCCGGGTAACGGCACATCGAAGCACCAGCTTCATCAGCAATGAACGCAATCAGCGCGTTCTCAGGTTCACCTCTCTCTGTACTCAACAACGCCAAGGCCGGACGACGTTGATCGATCTTGCTGCCTCCTCGGGGAAAACCTGCTTTTAGCGATACATGCGGATAATGATGAGATATTTGAAATTACTAGGGATTGCATCAGCAACGATGTTGGCATCGTTTGGTGCGGAAAACGCGCAGGCTCAGGCCAGCACGATCACCGTCGCAGGCCAGCAATACAAGTTGTGCGGAGTAGAGAATGGCAATTGCTCATTCCTCGGAACAGGCTCGGTGGTGTTCGGTGCGGTTCCGCCTGACGCGCCATCGGCGATGTTGACAACGCCGCGTACCTTTAGCAACGGAGTCGGTTGCTATGTCGGCGCGGTTTCGCAGGCAGATCCCGCATTCGGCTACGGCAAGGCATGCTGGGTCAGAGCGGTTGCCGGCACCCCGACTCCAACCCCGACCCCGGCTCCGACACCAACCCCGACACCAACCCCAACCCCGGCTCCGGCTCCGACTCCGACTCCGACTCCGACTCCAACCCCAACCCCGGCTCCGGCTCCGACACCAACTCCGACACCGACTCCGACTCCGACTCCGACACCGACCCCGACCCCGACTCCGACTCCCGGCAGTTCGACCATGTCGTGCAGCGCACCGACACAAACAGCTGGCGGAAATGCCAGCGGGTCGATCAGCGCCGACACCCCCACCACCGACGGCTTGCGCGTTTTCCAGAACAACGCACCGTTCAAGCTGGCGATTACGACGAACGCACCGAGCGCGGATACGGTCGTCTGGTCTGTCGCGGACTCGAATGGCGCGATCAAGACGCAAGGAAGTTTTGCGGTTAAATCCGGCGTGCAAACCAGCACGATTCCGTGCACCTCGACGTGGTCCGGCTATGGCGCGCTTACCGCGACGCTGCGCTCGAGTGGCGGCACGTTGCCGAGCACCGGCACGCGTCCGATGGGCATTGCAACGTTCGGTGTGTTGCCGAACCTCGCGCCCGTGCTCGGCACCGTGATCTACGCGCATCAGGATCAGCACCGCTTCGGCATGCAAGGCTTCAACGGCAATATCGCCGCGCTGCACGCACTCGGCATCTCGTGGACGATCGACGACCGTCAGCAGTCGACGATGGAGCCCAACGGTCCCAACTCGTACACGCCGAACGTGAACGACCTCGATCCGTTCTACAAGGCCAATCCTGATCAGATGCGCATTGTGCGTCTTGATGGCCTGCCTGCCTGGGATTCGAAGACGGGCCAGTTCAACGACAGCTACTATGCACCGTCGAACATGCCTGAGTTCCAGAGCTTCATGGCCAAGGTCGGTACCGATACGAGCCTGATCCGTGCCGCAAACTACCCGAACCAGCAAAAGAACTACTACCAGGTGACGTGGGAGCCGAGCCTCGGCTGGGCCGATAGCGACGCGAACTTCGTCGCCATGTACAAGGCGGCTTACCAAGGCATTCATTCGACCGATCCGAATGCCGTCGTGATGGGCACCGGCAACCCGTTCGCGTCGAATTGCGGCACCTGTACAACCGGCTATCTGCAGAAGTTCGGTGCGCTGGGCCTGTGGAATTACATTGATGCAGTCTCAACGCATGGCTACTGGAATGCGGGCACCTTTCCGGCTCATCCGCCTGAATTGCAGGACTCCGATCCGGATCCGGCGAACCAGGCAAACGCGCTCGACAACCAGATGACGCAGTTGCGCTCGGTGATGCAGGCGGGCAAGCCGAACATGAAGCTCTTCTTCACCGAAGCAGGTACGAGCTACGATCCGGGTCTTAACTACGGTCCCACGGTGCCGTCGCAGAACCAGTTGTTTGCTCATGCCGCGGTTGGCGTGCGATCGCACATTATCGTGCTTGGCGGTGGCGCACAGTTGACGACGCTTTTCTATGGTCCTGACTATCCGGGCGAAGTGGGATACGGCTCATTCTTCGACCTGAACGACGCACAAGGCGCGTTCGGCGCAACGAACCTCTCGCCGAAGCCCGAAGCGATGGCCTTCGCCACGATGACCCGTGCCCTCGACGGCACGAATACCTTGGGCCGGGTCACAGGTACGCCGTCCGGAACCTTTGCGTATGCGTTCCAGCAACTCGGCAACGGCAAGGTGGTGACCGCTGCGTGGGCGCACAACAATGCGCAGTGGCCTGCGAGCAATGGGCTGTATAGCCAGACGTACTCGACCACCTATTCGCTTCAGGTCGACAACGCCGGCACGTCAGGCAATGTGACGAAGATCGACGGTTACGGCAATACCAGCACGGTTGCCTATACCAACGGTAAAGTCACGCTGACCCTTACCGAGGTGCCGCAGTACATCGTGTCGAGCAACGCGACGGTCGCCAAGGCCAATGCGACTGTTCCGCTCGGCTATACGGGGCAGTAAGCACTGGAGACTATCGACGCGCCGCCGAAAGAATAGCGGCGCGTCGATAAGCCTTTTAACCGGCAGAACTGCCGTGTCTGATTGTCGTGATGACGCGAGTTATCTCTGGCCTTCCACAGAGGCCATTCGAAAGACCGAAATGCCCTCCATAGGGTCCAGTGTTTCGCGCCAGGGCGCCCGCTCCAGCAAGCGGGTCGTGTCTTCATAACCGGCGGCCCAGCGCTGCTCGATGCCATTCGACGAAAAGTCGATATCCTTGTTCAAGTCGTCGTTATTGAATGCCGGCGCATCGAGTTCCAATACCTGCATCGTCGTGCCACAGCCCCAGCCCATGAGCTGCTGAACCTCCGGCGTATCGCGTTTCTCTTCGGGGATGTATTGGCTGAGTTCGCGAATCACGTGACGCAGCCGGTGAATCTGCTTCTGCCGGTCGAGGTGGCTTTCCGCGCGACTCGAATACTGAATGTCGCGCTGCCGGCTCATGACCTGCAAGATAGATTCGGGTTCCGGACCGCTCGAGGGCCACAGCTGCACCGCAAAAATCACCGAGCTGCGCCGCGGACGGTCGTCGAGCACAGCCTCGAGCGGCGTGTTCGAGTAGATGCCGCCGTCCCAGTAGGATTCGCCTTCCAGTCGCACCGAAGGAAAGCCAGGTGGAAAAGCCGCGGATGCCATCACGTGTTCGACGTCCATCGGCGCGTCGCGATTGGTGAAATACCGCATACGTCCGCTGCAGACGTTGACCGTGCCGACAGTCAATCGCGTCATCTTCCGATTCAGGTAATCGAAATCGACCAGTGAAGACAAGGTTTCACGCAGTGGCCCCGTCGAATAGAATGCCGCCCGGTCGGCGCCAACGTGCGCTTGAATACTTGCCCAGGACGCCAGCTGTGGTGTGAAGAACGACGGCACGCCTCGAGTGACGATCGCCAGGTCGCGCGCCCAGTTTGCGAGTCCCGGCCAACAGCTTGCCGCATCGACGCCATGACGCGCCACGCCGTTCCAGAACTGGGTTAATCGCGCAATGCGGTTCTCGGGCGGATTGCCGGCGATGATCGCGCCGTTTATCGCGCCGATCGACGTGCCGATCACCCAGTCGGGTTTGACTTTGCCGTCATGCATCGCCTGATAGACACCCGCCTGGTACGCGCCGAGGGCACCGCCTCCCTGAAAGACCAGCACAACCTGACCGGGAATGTCCGGTGCGGCCTCCGACCGGCCGGCCGCGTTAGCGTCGCGTTCGCCGTGCGTCTTGTTGCCCATATCAGGTCTCCCGGACGAATGCTGCCGTGCCGCTGATTTTGCCACGGGCACGGTTGGCGTGGCGTGAAAGCCGATTTTGTGGAGAGTGCGCCGCGTGGTCGGCGCGCCAGGCAACGAAACGCATCCGCTCAGTGAAGTGCTCCCTCGGCAATCCCGGCCAGCGCACAGAGCACGACGACAGCAAGCGGTGGAATCTTCCACCGCGTCAGCAGGAAAAAACACACACCTGCGATGGCAAAGTCGAGTTCCGAGAGAACCGCGCTGGTCCAGACCGGCGAGTACAGCGCGGTCGCCAGGAGTCCGACGACCGCGGCATTCACGCCGGCAAGCAGCGCAGCCATCGACGGGCGGGCACGCAGCGCTTGCCAGTACGGCAGCGCCGCAAGCACGAGAAGCAGACCTGGCAGGAAGATGCCTGCGGTGGCGAGCAACGCACCGGTCCAGTGATTCGGCGCTTCGGCCATCGTCCAGCCGAGAAATGCAGCGAACGTGAACAGGGGCCCCGGGACCGCCTGCGCGGCACCGTAGCCCGCGAGAAAATCATTCGACGAGACCCAGCCGGTCGCGACGGTTTGCTGTTGCAGAAGCGGGAGCACGACGTGTCCCCCACCAAACACCAGAGCGCCCGACCGGTAGAACGCCTCGAAGACCTTGACGGCCTGGCCCGCGTGGAGTCCGACCAGCGCCGGAAGCCCGAACAGCAGGACACAAAAGAGGATCAACGCGATGACACCCACCGTGCGGGAAACGCGGAATTCGTGAGCGTCTTGCGCCGCGCGACCGGTGTCTGACGATGTCGTTGTCCGGCACAACGCGAGTCCGAGCACCGCACCGAGGCCGATAACGACGAGTTGCGCATAAACGGTGGTCAGCATGCTGAGTACGGCAATGGCGATGAGCGCGATGGCAGCCCGGCGGTGATCTGGACACAGGCGCCGCGCCATGTCCCAAACCGCTTGGGCGACAATAGCGACCGCGACGAGCTTCAGGCCATGGACCAGGCCGCCGCCGACCGGGCCGCCGAGACGCGGGGCGATGGCCGCAAAGCCGATTAGCAACAGGACTGAAGGCAGCGTGAAGCCGCACCAGGCCGCGAGTCCCCCAAGCCACCCTGCGCGCAAAAGTCCGATCGAGAATCCCACCTGGCTGCTGGCCGGTCCCGGAAGGAACTGACAGAGCGCGACCAGATCAGTGAACGTTTCGTCGTCCAGCCAGCGGCGGCGCTCGACGAACTCGCGCCGGAAGTAACCCAGATGGGCGACGGGACCGCCGAAGCACGTCAGCCCCAGCTTGAGAAAGACCGCAAGAACCTTCGGCGCGTGACCCAACCGGGTCGAGTGCGGTGAGGCGATACCCGTTTCCATAAATTGCCAGTTTTCCAGATTGAGAAGATCAGCACATCCGCATGATCCGACGGTTACCCGACTTCGAACAGCTCGCCGAAAAATTCACGAACCTCGTGCTTCGCCGCGATCAAGACCCGGCGCCCCGGCGCGGCGATGCGATGCGATGCGATCGCGACAGACGTGGCGGCCGCTTCCACCCGAGCGTTCTACCACGGATTTCAGATTCCCCTCCAGTCTTCAGCAGCAGTAGAACATCCGCCCCGCTCAGGTAAAGGCCCTTCGCAAAAGTCAGGATCATCGGACCATCCTGGAGCGCCCCGCGATAGTCCGATTCAATTGGCATCCAGACTGCCATCGTCCTGTAATGGGTGTACCCGACCATTCCTGAGGCATAGGGGCGAGCGGGGACGATGCCGAAAAGTCCGCCGACGCACGCGCCCTCTCCGGGACTCTTCACTTGGCGACGCTTGCTCAGATGTCCCATAACAACTCAAAGGGAGATTGTCGTGAGACCATTGCCAATATTGATTGCCGGCCTGACTGGCGGGCTTTTCGTCCTCGCCGCCCACGCCATCGATATCACCGGCGCCGGCAGCACCTTCGCTGCTCCCCTTTACACCAAATGGGCCACCGGATACCGGAAGTCTGGAGGAGGCAAGGTGAGCTATCACGCCATTGGCTCGTCCGAAGGTATCAAACAACTCCTGGCAAATGAGGTCGACTTCGCGGGGTCGGACGCACCGCTCACGGACGATGAACTGAGAAAGGGCGGGTTACAGCAGTTCCCGACGGCTATCGGCGGTGTGGTGCCGGTCGTCAACCTGCCGGGCATCAAGCCGGGTGAGTTGACGCTGTCGGGTCCGGTACTTGCCGACATCTTCCTCGGCAAGATCCGGTTCTGGGACGACGCCGCGATTGCTCAGCTCAATCCGAAGGTCAAAATGCCTGACACCCCCATTGCCGTGGTGCACCGTCAGGATGGTTCCGGCACCAGCCTCATCTGGACGCACTACCTGGCGCAGGTCAATCCCGAGTGGAAACACAAGGTCGGTGAGGGCACCAGCGTGCACTGGCCCCTTGGTATTGCCGGGAGGGGGAATGAAGGTGTCGCCACTTTCGTCGGATACCTGCCCGGCGCCATCGGCTACGTCGCATGGGACTTTACCAAGCAGAATCACCTGACGTACACGGCCATGAAGAATGCGTCAGGCACCAGCGTCGAGCCTGGCCCGCGAACATTCCAGGCGGCTGCCGCCGGTGCCGATTGGTCAAGGTCGCCCTATCGGATCCTGACCAACCAACCGGGCAACGACGCGTGGCCGGTTACGGGCGCCACTTACGTGCTGCTGAACACGACGCGGGACAAGCCGGATCACAGCGAAGAAACGCTGAAGTTCTTCGACTGGGCATTCACGAATGGTGTACAGACAGCGCAAGACCTGGACTACATCCCATTGCCCGACTCCGTTGTGACGGAGACCCGCTCACAATGGCATGCCAAAGCAGCGGATGACGCGGTGCGCAAGCCAGTTCTCGGGCAATGATTCGATAGCCTCATCTTTAAGAGTTCGGCAGTCTCTTGGAGCGCGGCCGCTGCGCTCTGCTGAACAGCACCATCGCAATGCCGCCGAGGATCGCCGCGGACGCGGCAGCCAGGCGCGGTGTGATCGCTTCCGACAGGAACACCACGCCGCCAAATGCAGCAATCAGCGGCACCGACAACTGCACGGTGGCGGCTCGCATTGCGGAAAGCTTGCTCAGCGCGGCATACCAGAGGACATACCCGATGCCGGACGTGAGTGCACCGGATGCAATGGCCAGGGCGACCCCGGCTGCGTTCGCATAAGCGTTGGCGACGAAAAGCAAACTCAGCACGAGGGCGAGCGGCGCCGCCCGTAAGAAGTTGCCTGCCGTGGCGGCTAACGGATCGGCCACGCTGCGACCGCGCAGCGAATACACGCCCCACGCCACGCCGGCGATCGCCATCAACGCAGCACCGAGTGGCGCAGGCGCAGCGACACCCGGCGACACCAGGTAGACGAGTCCCGCGACAGCCAGAGCGAGACCAAGCCATGCGATGGATCCGAACATCTCGCCCGAGCGCAAGCCCCCGCCTAACATCGTCAATTGAACCGCGCCGAACAGAATCAATGCGCCCGTGCCCGCGGGCAAGGTTAGATATGCGAAGGAGAAGAACGCGACGTACGCAAACAGCATGGCCGCGGCGCGCCAGTCGGCATGGCGGGGCGAGGACCGTTCCGACCTGAAGCGCATGATGACGGCGAGCGCGATCGCTCCGGACACCAGCCTGATGCTGGCGAAGCTGGCCGGATCGATGCCTCGTTGCTGCAAGGCGAGTCGGCACAACAGTGAATTGCCCGCGAAGGCGAACATCGCCGCCGCGGTCAGGACGATCGTCTGAAAGGTGGGCAAGCCGCTGCGCGCTTCATGCATGGCTCGCCACCAGGACGACGGCCCAGGACAGCAGTGCGACACCGAGCGGCTTGCCGAGCCGCCGGCCCCATGGAACGTTTTTTTCGATCGCCATCACGGCCGCAAGCAGGAGCATCCAGCCGAGACTGCCGGCGCCGAGTGCGAACATCAACAGCATCAGCGCCCAGCAGCATCCGACGCAGAACAGGCCGTGCTGCACGCCAAGCACGAACGCGTGCCGCGCTTGCGCACGCCCACGCCAGTGCTCGATCACGAAACTCAATGGCGTGCGGCACTTTTCCAGGCACTGGTACTTGAGCCGGCTGAACTGAAATGCGCCGGCCAACGCAATGGTCGCGGCGCCGATCACCCAGCCATGCCAGGCCAATGTGGGTGCGCTGGCGAGCAGGGCCAGCACGGTACTGTGAAGTGCATGCGCCAGCAGCCCGAAGGCGCCCCACACCGTCATGTAACCGAGAACGAGCAGCATGAGGAGGCGCCCATGGTCCGGGCGCTGGGCCGTCAACCGGTCGAAGATGTCGAACAACGGCAAGATGGTGGGCAGCATCATGGCCGCAGTCATGAGTATCCATGCCGCGGCGTAGAGCAACACAGGCACGATCACATCGCCGCCGGGAACGGCATGGCACAGAAGCGCCGCCGGCCCTGACGCGGTCCAGTCACCGTGCTCGAGATAGCGTCCGTACGGGCTGCGCGCCCATGCCCACAACGTCAGCCACGCGAGCGCGATCAGCACGGCCAGTACCGGCACGAACACGTGATAGTGGCGCGACGCGCCGGGCGGCAGCGCGGCTGGCGTCGGGCTCATGCGTCGAACACGAACGTGCTCTGCAGGGCGTTGTGGTTCTTGATGTCGAGGTCGATGCCGAGGGCGGCGTTTTTAGATCGATAGCTCGGGGCCTTGCCGACAAACACCGGAGCCCCCGGTACCGTCGAGAACACTGTCTCCGAGAGGGTGGTTTGGCCACCGGTCGGGCCGAGATAGGGCTCGAGTTCGGCGTAGTAGTTCGTGCCGATCTCGAGTTCGCCCTTGCCTGCGACTACGGTGAAGCGGATCGGCGCCCGCTCCACCGAGACGACCTCGCCGATCAGCTTGGCGAGTTCGGCGACGGGTCCGCCGGCCTGCCCGGTGTACACCTTCAGCAGTGCCTCTTCCTGCGCCTTGGAGGCCTGATCGTCGACGTAGATCGCGGCGGTCCAGTTGCCTTGCAGGATGTTGCCAGGCACATGAGCCACGGCTGCGATGGTCGTGCCGGCCACATCGACACCTTCGATCGTTCCCTTGTCCACATGCCACGCGACGATGGTGTCGCAGGTGCCGTTGTCGGGATCCTCGCCGATCCAGCAGGGGCATAGGACGTTGCAGTTACAAACCTCGAGCAGACGACCTTCCAGGTGATAGCTCATACGGACCTCCGTTGAAGGCACGCGCGCACCCACTCGTCGCCGTCGGTCACGGCAACGGTGCACACGTCATTTCCCCAGAAACAATGGCTTTGCTGCGCGGTAGGTTTCAGCCGGACAATCACAACTGAAAGCATAGTTAATCTAATCCATCTATCAAGCTATCAAGCCGGATGCGCTCAGGCGCGTCTCTTATGTCAGACGATAGGCGGCGTCCTCGTCGCGCCGAGGTGGAAAAGCGGGACCTTTGCGTGCGCTGCTGTTCGAGTGCGTGAGCACAGCAGTGTTCGTGCGGTAACGCTCGTGCGGTAACGCTCGTGCGGACCGGCTCCCGCGCGTATACGATAGCTAGATGAACATGGAGGTCGGTCATGAGCACGGCTGCCAGTTTTCATATCGGCTGCACGCAATATCTTGGCCCCGACGGCGAGCCTGCTCAGCCGTTGCCCGCGTTTGCGCGGGACCCGACGGCGCTGATTCCGCTCTATCGCGCGATGGTGCTGACGCGCGCGTTCGACACGAAGGCGGTTGCACTGCAACGTACCGGCAAGCTCGGCACCTTCGCGTCGTCGGTCGGGCAGGAGGCGATTGGCGTCGGCGTCGCCAGTGCGATGCAGTCCGACGACGTGCTGTTTCCTTCCTATCGCGATCACGCCGCGCAATTGCTGCGCGGCGTCACGATGACGGAAAGTCTGCTGTATTGGGGCGGCGACGAGCGCGGCAGCGACTTCAGCGTGCCCCGCCACGATTTCCCGAACTGTGTGCCGATCGGCACGCAGGTGTGCCACGCCGCCGGCGCGGCCTACGCGTTCCAGCTGCGTCACGAGCCGCGCGTCGCGGTGGCGATCTTCGGCGACGGCGGCACGTCCAAAGGCGACTTCTACGAGGCGATGAACATGGCCGGCGTCTGGCAGGCGCCGCTTGTACTCGTGGTCAACAACAACCAGTGGGCGATTTCGGTGCCGCGCAGCCGCCAGAGCGCTGCGCAAACGCTCGCGCAAAAAGCGATCGCCGCGGGAATCGACGGGCTGCAGGTCGACGGCAACGACGTGATCGCGGTGCATCATGTGGTCCACGCGGCGCTCGCCAAGGCGCGTCGCGGTGATGGCCCGACGCTGATCGAAGCGCTCAGCTATCGCCTCGGCGATCACACGACAGCCGATGACGCGACGCGCTATCGCGACGCCGAGGTCCTCAGCAAGCAATGGGAATACGAGCCGCTGCTGCGGTTGCGCACTTATCTGATGCGCGCGAACGTCTGGGACAAGGCGCAGGACGAGCAACTCGGCCGCGCGTGTCTTGCGCAGGTCGAGCAGGCCGTCGATGCGTATCTGGCGATACCGCCGCCGGACACGTCCGCCATGTTCGATCACCTGTACGAGACCTTGCCGCCGGCGCTGCGCGAGCAACTCGCAATGGCACAGCGTTTCGCACCGGCTACGGGGAACCGCCATGGCTGACCTCAACATGGTCGAGGCGCTCAATCAGGCGCTCGCCTACGAACTGGCGCACGACCCGGCCGTCGTGCTGCTCGGCGAGGACATCGGCGTGAACGGCGGCGTGTTTCGCGCGACGGTCGGGTTGCAGGCTCGATTCGGCGCGCAGCGGGTGCTCGATACGCCGTTGGCCGAAACGGCGATTGCCGGCACCGCGATCGGCATGGCGGCGATGGGCCTGAAACCGGTCGCGGAGATGCAGTTCAGCGGGTTCATCTATCCGGCCATCGATCACGTGCTGAATCATGCGTCGCGTCTGCGGCATCGGACACGCGGACGACTCACCTGCCCGCTCGTGATCCGTGCGCCGTGCGGCGCAGGCATTCACGCACCGGAGCATCATTCCGAAAACCCTGAAGCGTTGTTCACTCACATACCCGGACTGCGTGTCGTAACGCCGTCCTCGCCGGCACGCGCGTACGGCTTGCTGCTTGCGGCAATCCGCGATCCGGACCCGGTGATCTTTTTCGAACCGACGCGACTGTACCGGCTCTTCAGGCAACCGGTGGAGGACAACGGCGAAGCACTGCCGCTCGACAGTTGCTTCACGCTGCGCGATGGGTCCGACGTGACCCTGGTGAGTTGGGGCGGCGCGGTGCAGGACGCGCAGGCCGCGGCCGATCTGCTCGCGCAGGAAGGCGTGATGGCCGAGGTGATCGACGTGGCGACGCTCAAGCCGCTCGACATCAACACCATTCTCGCGTCGGTCGCGAAGACCGGCCGCTGTGTAATCGTGCACGAGGGCGCGCGCACCGGAGGAGTGGGCGCGGAGATTGCGGCCAACATCGCCGAGCGTGGACTGTATTCGCTGCTCGCGCCGGTACAGCGCGTCACCGGATATGACGTGGTGGTGCCGCTGTATAGACTCGAGAATCAATATATGCCGGGCGCGGAGCGCATCGTCGCCGCGGTCAGGCAGGCTCTGGAGGCGTCGTGAGGCCATGAAAATCTTCAAACTGCCCGATCTCGGCGAAGGCTTGCAGGAAGCGGAGATCGTCGAGTGGCACGTCAGGAGCGGCGACGAGATTCGCACGGATCAACCGCTGTTGTCGGTCGAAACGGCCAAAGCGATCGTCGAGATTCCATCGCCTCAATCCGGCCGCATCGCGAAACTGTTCGGACAGCCAGGCGACATCGTGCATCTGGGCGCGCCGCTCGTCGCCTTCGAAGGCGCGGACGACGAAGCCGATGCCGGCACCGTGGTCGGCCATATGGAAGTCGGCCAGCATGTCGTGCAGGAAGCGCCGGCGGCGGGCGGCGGCATCGGCGCGGGCGCCGGCGTGATCAAGGCGATCCCGGCAGCGCGGGCGCTCGCGCGCAAGCTGGATGTCGATCTGGCGATGGTCACGCCATCGGGTCCGGAGGGTGTCATCACGGCGGCCGACGTGCAACGCGTCGCGAAGGTCCTTGCCGAGCTCGGGCCGCCCGAGGTGCTGCGCGGCGTGCGGCGTGCGATGGCGCAGAACATGGCGCGCGCGCAGAGCGAAGTGGCGGCGGCGACCGTCATCGACGATGCCGACATTCATGCGTGGCCGCCGCATACCGATGTCACGATCCGCCTGATCCGCGCGCTGGTGGCGGGATGCCGCGCCGAACCGGCGCTCAACGCATGGTTCGACGGACATGCGGGACGGCGCCACGTGCTGCAGAAGATCGATCTTGGCATCGCCGTCGACTTGCCGGATGGCCTCTTCGTGCCGGTGTTACGCAACGTTGCGCTGCGCGACCCGGCGGATCTGCGCGGCGGGCTCGACCGGATGCGCGCCGACATCCGGGCACGCAAGATTCCCCCGGAAGAGCTGCGCGGCAATACGATCACGCTGTCGAACTTCGGCATGATCGCCGGTAAATATGCGGCTCCCGTGGTGGTGCCACCGACTGTCGCGATTCTCGGAGCAGGCCGCATTCACGAGCAGGTCGTGGCGGCAGCCGGCGTTCCCGCCGTGCATCGGATCTTGCCGCTGAGCCTGACGTTCGATCATCGCGTTGTTACGGGCGGTGAGGCGGCGCGTTTTCTTGCCGCCACCATTGCGGATCTGCGGATGGCGCAGTAGCCGTGCCCGTCTGTTCGGATGCTTGCGCACGACGAATCACCCGAGCCCGACTGCTCGCGCGATCATGAACATCCCTGCCCCGACGACAACAACTCCGATGGCTCGCGCGACGCGCTCACCGGCCGGCGCGAGACGTTCGACGGTGATAGCAGCGGTCACGAGCGCCATCGCGCGCAGGTCCATCATCCCGACGACGAGCAAAATCGCTGTCAAGCCGGCACAGCAGTAACTGCAGTGGACGCCGAGGCGCAAGCCGTGCCGCCAGGCCGAGCCGGCGTCCGCCTGCAATGTGCGGCCGCACCCCGGTGCCGCCTGGCAGCAGGCAAGGTGATGCGCCTTCCACGCGGTGAACTGGAGCGCGCCGCCGATCAGAACGACCACACCTGCCGCAACCGGTACGGCGCGCGCCAGCGCCGGGACCTGCATCTCGAGCGTTGCCAGCGCGGCGCCCAGTGCAAAGGCGGCCAAGCCGAACGCGGTCCACACGACGAAGTACCCCACGCCCACCAGCACGGTCAACCGACCCAGGCGCGTCTCGCCTTTCCTGCCGACAGCCCGGCGATAGCGCCACAGCATGGGCGTGAGAGACGGCAGCATCATCGCTGCCATCATCACGATCCACATGCCGAGGAACGACGCCGCGACGCCCGGCCATGTCTGCCCGCACATCCGCATCCACGCCATCGACATCGTCCAGCCGCCGGGCATCGGCATCCCACCCATCGCCGACATGGACGCGCACCAGACGATCGTCGCCGCTGCGCTGGCAGCGAAGAGCAGCGCCGAGACGCCGAAGAAGGCTCGCTGGGAAACACGCTGGGAAACCCCATTTCGCGAGATCTCCCGTCCCCCGGTTGCGCTAACGTCACCCATGACCCGGCTCAACCTTTGTCGTACTCGTCGTGGCGCTTCCACCAGACGCCCGTCTCGTTGCGCCCCTTGGGCGCGCGGTCGAGCCACTGGTACATGCCCCAGATGCCGTCCACGCCGCGCGCGTAGGTGGAATACGCGTGGTAGACGACGCCGTCCTCGAGTACGAACGTGCTCAAGCCCGGCCTATCGCGCGTGTATGTCGCCGCGTCGGTTCCGCAGGTAGCCGCGAACTGGGCGACCGGCTCCGGGACCTGGCTCGTCGCATCCATCGCGTGGCCGCCGCGCTCGTAGTTGTATTCGATGCTCCCTTCGCGCTGTTGCTCCTCCGTGAACGCGATGTTGAAGTCGAAGTTGAAATCGCTGCCATATGAGGATGCCCAGGGAAACGTCCACCCCATCCGGCGTTTGTACGCTTGCAGCTTCGCAAGCGGCGCCCGCGATACCGCCGAAAGCATGACGTCATGGTTCGCCAGGTGCACGACAAACCCGTCGAACCCGTCCGCGATCGCCGAGCACGACGGGCACCCCGCCTTGTAGTCGGGCCCGAACATGAAGTGGTAGACGAGAAGCTGCGAGCGTCCTTTGAAGAGGTCGGCCAGCGAGGCGCTTCCTTCATCGGTCTCGAACCGGTACGTCTTGTCGATTCGAACCCAAGGCAGCGCCTGCCGCTGCCGGGCCAGCTCGTCGCTCTGCCGTGTCAGCGCCTTCTCCGCCTCGAGCAGCTCGAGCCGCACGGCGAGCCACGCTTCACGTGAGCCGGTCATATGTGTCGTCATCATGCTTTCCTCCGTTAGGTGTCCTGCGTCGTTCGTTCAGTTGTCGATACGACGTACGGGTGGGTGGTCGTGCTAGATTAGTACCGGACATCGGACAGTGGGAGTGACAAGTGTGGCGGGATTTAAATAGACGATGGACTCGCTGATCACGGCCGCGGCGCGTGCGCTCGCGGCGGGGGACCCACTCGGCGCGCTGAACCGGGTCGCCTTGCGCGACGACGCGCCTGCGCTCGCGCTTCGCGGCATCGCAATGGCGCAGCTCGGCGATTTCGTTCGAGCAAAAGCCCTCGTGCGAAGCGCGGCGCGCGCGTTCGGCCCGAAAGAGGCCGTGGCCCGCGCAAGGTGTGTGGTCGCCGAGGCCGAGATCGCACTCGTCTCGCGCGACCTGAGCTGGCCTGAGAAGGCGCTCGACGCAGCGCGGGCGACGCTCGAAGCGCACGGCGACCGCGTGAACGCCGCGCATGCCCGATATCTCCAGGTCCGGCGCCTCCTCCTGATCGGGCGCCTCGACGAGGCCGAGCATGCGCTCGCCGAGCTCGCCCCCGCGCCTTTACCGCCCGCGTTGAGGGCCGCCCACGAGCTGGTCGTTGCAGGAATTGCGATGCGCCGCCTCCGGACCAGGACTGCGCGGCCCGCGCTCGCCCGGGCCGAGCGCGCGGCGCGCCACGCAGGCATCCCTGCGCTGACGGCGGAGGTCGAAAGCGCGTCCCTCGTCCTGAACACGCCCGCTGCGCGCCTGATCGCATCCGGCGAGGAGCGGTTCCTCCTGCTCGAAGAGGTCGAAGCCTTACTGGCGTCGAGGGCGCTCGTCGTGGACGCGTGCCGTCATGTCGTGCGTGACGCAGGCACGGTGGTCTCGCTCGCCACGCGTCCGGTGCTGTTCACGCTCGCCCGCGCGCTGGGCGAAGCGTGGCCGGCGGACGTGCCGAGGGACATGCTCATCGCGCGGGCGTTCCGGGCGAAGCACGCGGATGAATCGCATCGCGCCCGGTTGCGAGTCGAAGTCGGGCGGCTTCGCACGATGCTTCGGACGTTGGCCGGCGTGAGTGCGACGAAGCGAGGGTTCGCACTGGTGCCGCGCCGCGCACACGAGGTCGTCGTGCTGGCGCGGCCGGTCGAAGGAGAGCATGCCCCTGTGCTCGCCTTCCTCGCCGACGGTGAATCGTGGTCGAGCTCGGGCCTCGCGCTCGCGCTTGGCGCCAGCCAGCGCACCGTGCAGCGGGCACTCGACTCGCTGGCGGAAGCAGGCAAGGTGCAGTCGTTTGGCCGCGGGCGGGCGCGTCGCTGGATGACCCCGCCGGTGCCCGGATTCACGACGACCTTGTTACTCCCCGCGCCACTGCCGAGTGATTAGGATAGGAGCATGAATCGTCCAAAATCAAATAACCAGGATGGAACCATGAAACGATCAACAGCTGAAATCGTCCGTGAATATGGACCCTTTCCGGGTGTCGACCAGGTGGGTGGCGTCACCTATGACGGCCAGCAAGTCTGGTTTGCTACCGGAAACAAGCTGAACGCCCTCGATCCGGCAAGCGGGAAGACGCTGCGCTCGATCGATGTCGCCGCGCATGCAGGAACGGCCTTCGACGGCCAGCACCTGTTTCAGATCGCCGAGGATCGCATCCAGAAGATCGATCCGCAGACCGGCCGGGTGCTTGCCACGATCCCGGCGCCCGGCGGCGGTGCTGACTCGGGGCTCGCTTGGGCCGAAGGGACACTCTGGGTGGGGCAGTACCGGGAACGGAAGATCCATCAAATCGATCCCCAAACAGGAGCGATTCTTCGCACCCTCGAGTCCAACCGCTTCGTCACCGGGGTCACCTGGAGCGACGGAGAACTTTGGCACGGCACCTGGGAAGGGGACGAGAGCGAATTGCGGCGAATCGATCCTCGGACCGGAGAGGTCCGGGAGGCGCTCGACATGCCACCGGGCGTGACCGTATCGGGACTCGAGGCCGATGGCGGCGATCAGTTCTTCTGCGGCGGCGGAAACAGCGGGAAGTTGAGAGCCGTTCGCCGCCCCAAGTGAGGCACCGGAACGCGCAACCGACCCGCATTGCCGGCAACCGTCAATTGAAAGTCATACCACTGGCTGCTGCATGACAGGTCCCAGTGCGCCTCCATTTGCGTGCCGGTGTTGGCGAACGTCAGCGCATACCCTTGCGCCTGCAACTGACCGTTCACATGCAGTTCGTACGGCAGCGCTCGCGCGGCCTGCGCCGTCGAACGCGCGCATTGCATATCGGCCTGAGAGACGTACGTCTGAGTGCTCGGCAACGGATGAGCGCCGCCGCCTGCGTGTCCGGCCGAGTTGCGCGTCATGTTTGCTCGCTGGCGAGCCATGCTCGCCAGCCGCCAAACTCCGTGATGTCGGTCCCAGACTCCAAGCCATAAAATTCGCACACAAAGCCGGTCACCCACGCACCATTCGCCAGTTCGATCTTTCCAAGCGCAAGCGGAGAGGGAATGGTTGTGATGAACGAGCCCAATTCCAGACTGGGCATCTCCCAAACCTCAATCGCGATCGCCGTGCCGCCGTCCGACGCTCGCCGCATGCCGGGCCGCCTCGTGCCATCCGGTGTGGCTGCCAGAGCAGACAACCGATAATGCGGCGCAGTTTGCGTAGCCTCTACCAAGCGTGCGCCGCGGCAAACCAGGTCACGATTGAGCGGCAAACCCTGCATATGGGCGCCGCACACCGCGACCCGTACCCAATCGTTGACCGCCTTCGGTTGGTCGCCCGCATCGGGCTTGCCGCCCCCGACGCATTCGATTCCGCTCATCCGTTGCAATGTGTCCGCCACGCTCAACAAATACTGATCCGTGAAAGCGCGGCCGAACACGGTGACGCCCCACGGCAGACCATTCGCCATGAACGCGGTCGGCGTCGCGACGGCGGCATAGTCGAGCAGATTCATGAAGTTCGTGTAGTAGCCGAGCAACGAGTTCGGCCGGATGGGATCGCGTTCCAACTCTGCCAGCGTGACGGGACGCGGATACGTCGGCGTAAGAACGAAGTCGAGTGACTCGAGCGCCGCGTCGCAGATCACCTTCAGTGCTTGCAGGCGATACTGCGCACGAAAAAGTTCGACTGCGCTCGCCCTTGGCGCCTTCGCCAACACATCGCGAATGACCGGCAACACGGCGTCCGGGTTCGCTTCCACCAGTTCGCCCACGACGCTATAACGCTCCGCGACCCATGGGCCTTCATAAAGCAGGTTCGCCGCTTCGACGAACGGCGCGAAGTCGATCTCGACGGCCTCGCCGCCTGCCGCTTCGAGCATCGCGCGAGCCTTCGCAAACAACGCAGGGCTTTCAGCACAGCCCGCGAATTCGAGTTGCGACGGCACGCCGAACCGGAATGGGGCGGGTTTGCCGAACGCGCGTGCGTCGTTCCATTGCGGGTTCTTGCGACTGTATGCATCGCGAGGATCGGCTTGCGCGGTGAGTGCGAGCAGTTCGCTGGCTTCGCGCGCGGTTGCCGTGAAGTACGTCACGCAATCGAGCGTGCGACAGGCCGGCACGACGCCAGCGGTCGACACCAGACCTTTGCTCGCCTTAAGGCCAACGAGGTTGTTCAATCCTGCCGGCACGCGGCCCGAGCCCGCGGTATCAGTGCCGAGCGCGAAGCTCGCGACGCCCAGCGCGACGGCCAGCGAAGAACCCGCGCTCGATCCGCCCGATGGATAGTCAGGATGTACGCTGTTGCGGCACTTGCCGTACGGTGAGCGCGTGCCGTTAAGGCCAGTGGCGAACTGATCGAGATTGGTCTTGCCGAGCGGCACGGCGCCTAGCGCGATCAACTGCGCGACGAGCGTCGCCGACTCGGCCGGCGTATAGGCGAACGCGGGACAGGCGGCCGTTGTCGGAATACCAGCCAGATCGATGTTGTCCTTGATCGCGAACGGAATGCCGTACAGCGGCAATGTTTCGATATCCTGTGTTTCCAGGCAATCCAGATACGGCGCGACTTCCGCTTCGCTCAGAAGGTGGATGAACAGATGAAACTCGGGATTCAGCGCAGCGGCTTTCGCAAGCAACTCGCCGATCAGCTTGCGCGGCGTGAGCGTCCCGGCACGGTAAGCGGCGCGCAGCGCGGACAGGCGCAGATCGAATGAAGACATGAGTGTTTTCCCAGGAAAAATCAAAGGCGGTCGATGATGGCAACGCGCTGCCCCGCGCGCACCGGCGAACCGGGAGCCACGTGAATCTCGCCGACCGTTCCCGCACAGGGCGCGCACACGGAGATTTCCATTTTCATAGACTCGATGACAAGCAGCACGTCGCCTGCCTCGACCGTATCGCCGGGCGCCACCCGCACTTGCCAGAGGCTGCCGGCAATCTCGCTGTCCACTGCAATTTCACCCTCTTGCAGCGGCGCCAGTTCCGCGCTCTCGGTGACCGGCGCGTCGAAACTCTCCTCCGCTGTTCCCGCTTCGCGCCAGCGCTCGCGTTCGGCCTGAAACGCGGCTTGCTGGCGTGCGCGGAATTGCTGGATGCCAGCGGATTCGCGCGTGAGAAACGTTTGATAGTCGGCCAGCGACAACTCGGTCTCTTCGATCTTCAACGGATAGCGCCCGAGCGGGAAATCTGCGCGGATACGCAGCAACTCATCGGGAGGGACTTCGTAGAAGCGGATCTGATCGAAGAAGCGCAACAGGTACGGCCGCCCCGCGAAATCCGCGACTTCGCGATAGCGGTTCCACATCTGTAACGTGCGGCCAACGAACTGATAACCGCCAGGCCCCTCCATCCCATACACGCACAGATACGCGCCGCCGATGCCGACGGAGTTCTCCGCCGTCCACGTGCGTGCCGGGTTGTATTTGGTCGTCACCAGCCGGTGACGCGGATCCATCGGCGTCGCGACCGGCGCGCCGAGATACACGTCGCCGAGTCCCATCACGAGATAGCTGGCATCGAAGACGATCTGTTTGACGGCGTCGATCGAATCGAGGTCGTTGATGCGGCGGATAAACTCGAGATTGCTCGGACACCAGGGCGCGTCCTTGCGCACCGTGGTCATGTATTTGTCGATCGCGAGCCGGCACGCGGGATCGTCCCATGACAGCGGCAAACGCACGATCCGCGACGGCGCGCGCAAATCCTTCTGCAACAAAACGTCCTGCCATGCGCGCGCGACGATCGCGAGCAACTTCGACAGCGGCAGGCTTTCAGGCTGATAGTGAATC
Organism: Paraburkholderia sp. SIMBA_030; assembly: GCF_046535245.1. NCBI lineage: Bacteria > Pseudomonadati > Pseudomonadota > Betaproteobacteria > Burkholderiales > Burkholderiaceae > Paraburkholderia > Paraburkholderia sp. SIMBA_030. The sequence goes on along the minus strand of NZ_JAWRXB010000013.1, from coordinate 201,694 downwards.
TGCAGTGAGCGGATGCCGGGTGTCAGATCGATCACGCCAGGCAGGGCCATCGCTTCTAGCGACTGCATCAGTGCATGGCCCCGGAAACGCAAGACGAGATCGAGTTCCGTCGGGCCGATTTCGAGCAGCAGGTGCGTGTCGCCGGAAACACGCGCGACGAGCCGCTCGTGATCCGTGCCCGTATCGAGGGCGATCGGCGATGTGAGCGCGGCTGCCTTCGTGATTGCCGGCTTCCCCTCGAATTCGAGCGTCTGCAATTCGCGCAGACGTTGGCGTGCTGCCTCACGCGCTTCATCGATCTGCACCGGCACGAAGCGCACCTTGTCACCGGCCTTCAACTGGCCGATTTGCCAAAGATCTGCCTCGATGATCGTTACCGGACAAACGAAGCCGCCAAGGCTCGGACCATCGGGTCCGAGAATCACGGGCATGTCGCCGGTGAAATCGACGGCGCCGACCGCATACGGGTTATCGTGAATGTTCGACGGATGCAACCCCGCCTCGCCGCCGTCCTCGCGCGACCACTCGGGCTTCGGTCCAATCAGACGCACGCCGGTGCGGCTGGAGTTGAAATGGATCTCCCATTCGGTGTCGAAAAACTGCCCGATATAACGCGGGCTGAAGTACTCCGGCGCGCCGTGCGGACCGTAAATCACGCGCAGCGTACGCACCGTTTCCAACACAGGGACGTTGGCGAGCACCGCACCCGCACGCTCGTCCTGCAACGGGGGAAGATGCAGGACATCGCCCGCACGTAGCGCTCGCCCCCCATGTCCGCCGAACTGGCCGAGCGTGAAGGTGCTGCGGCTGCCGAGATACACCGCGACGTCGAAGCCGCCGCGCACGCACAGGTAAGCACGCGCGCCCGCGCCGCGAATCGTGCCGAGCGCGAGCGTCGAACCCGCGGCGATGAACAGGGTCGTGTTCAACGGCTGCTCGATATCGTCGAGCAGCGCGGGCAGATTCGCGCCCGTTATGGCGACGACGGCGTCCGCGTTAAAGCGCAAGGTCGGTCCACTCATTGTGATCTCGAGCGCGGCAGCGTCGGCGCCGTTGCCGAGCAGCCGGTTGCCGATCCGCAACGCACGGTCGTCCATCGGACCGGACGGCGGTATGCCGACCGCCCAGTAGCCGAGGCGCCCAGGATGATCCTGCACGGTCGTCTGCGTGCCGCCGCTGACGACTTCGATCGTGCTCGCCCGATACTTGAGCCCTTCGAGGCAGCGCGTCCACGGCTCGCCCGAGGCGAACGGATTGTCGTCGAGGATCTGCCGCAGGTAGTCGCGGTTCGTCTCCACGCCATAGAGGCGCGTGTTCTGTAACGCGTCAGTGAGCGCCTGGCGCGCCGCGTCGCGTGTCGACGACCATGCGATCACCTTCGCCAGCATCGGATCGAAATAAGGCGGCACTTCGCAGCCCGCCTCGATCCACGTATCGATGCGCAGCGTGCGGCCGTCCGCGCGCGGAAACGCCACGTCGGTCAGCAAACCCGGGCTCGGCTTGAAATCGCGGCCCGGGTCTTCGGCATAGAGGCGCGCCTGAATCGCGTGACCCTGCGGCGTCAATCCCGCCGCGAGTTCCTGCAGCGGCGCGAGCGTGCCCGCCGCCAGTTCGATCATCCAGCGCACCAGATCCACGCCCCAGACCTGCTCGGTCACGCCATGCTCGACCTGCAGGCGCGTATTCACTTCGAGGAAATAAAACCGCTGCGCAGCGCTATCGTAGACGAATTCGACGGTGCCGGCGGAGCGGTAATTCACCGCCTTCACGAGCTTCACCGCCGCGTCGCACAAGGCGGCCGACTTGCCGTCCGGCAGGTTGGGCGCGGGCGTCTCTTCGAGCACCTTCTGGTTGCGCCGCTGCACCGAGCAGTCACGTACGCCGAGGGCGATCGCGTCGCCGCCGCCGTCGCCGAAGACCTGCACTTCCAGATGCCGCGCCCGCTCGATGTACTTTTCGAGGAACACACCGGCATCGCTAAAGTTGTTCTGGCCGAGGCGCTTTACCACTTCGAAATGCGCGCTCAGTTCCTCGACGTTCCAGCACACCCGCATGCCGATACCGCCACCGCCCGCCGTGCTTTTCAGCATCACCGGGTAACCGATCGACGCCGCTGCATCGAGCGCTGCGGGCAGATCGTCGAGCAAGCCCGTGCCATTGAGCATCGGCACGCCCAATTCCGCCGCGATTCCACGCGCTGTGTGCTTCAGGCCAAAAGCGCGCAATTGCGCAGGCGTCGGTCCGATGAACGCGATGCCCGCGGCTTCGCACGCTTCGCCGAAGGCCGCATTCTCCGACAGGAACCCATAGCCAGGATGGATCGCCTGCACGTTTTCGCGGCGGGCGATCTCGATGATTTTTTCCGTGTCGAGGTAGGTGGCGGACGCCGGACCGTCGCCGAGGCCGTGCGCGATGGGCGCCTCGCTCACGTGAAGGCTCGCACGATCCGCTTCCGCATAGACAGCGACACCTGTTACATCGAGTTCTCGCAGCGTTCTGAGGATGCGGCACGCAATGGCGCCGCGATTGGCGATCAGGATTTTCTCGAACATGATGGGGAGTCGATTCGTGGGCGGGCCGTCCCGCCACGTGGGAAATGCATGCCGCGGTCGTCCGCGGCAGAGGTCCGTGTCAGTGATCTGCGTGGGTCAGTTGTTCGCGCGTGCGGATGCAGCATCGTCCGGAGCGAACCAGCATGACGAAGTAAAGCCAGTTGCGAATACGCTTCAGTTCCATATCAGCAGCTCCGCGGGCGTGGGGTTATAGGCGTTGCACGGATTGTTCAATTGCGGGCAGTTGGAGATCAGCACGATTACATCCATTTCAGCGCGCAATTCGACATACTTGCCCGGCGCCGAGATGCCGTCTTCGAATGTCAGACCGCCTTCGGACGTCACCGGCACGTTCATGAAGAAGTTGATGTTCGCGCCGATATCCTGCTTCGACAAACGTCCGTCGCATGCACAGGCGCGCAGGTAATTGTCACGGCAGCTGTGCATGTAGCGCTTTTCCAGCGCGTAGCGCACCGTGTTGCTCTCCTGCGCGCAAGCGCCGCCGAGCGTGTCGTGACGGCCGCAGGTATCGGCGACGATCGTCAGCATCGGATTGCCAAGGTTCGAATACAGCACGGTGCCTGTTGTCAGGTACAGGCTTTTCTGCCGGCGCAGCGTGCGTTGCGGGTCGAAACGCTCACGCGGATCGGCGAGACTGTAGAACAGCGTATCGACAGCCTGATTGCCTTCCAGATCGAGAATGCGCAGCGTTTGGCGGGCTTTCAGTTCGTGAAGCCACGGTTCACCGGCCGCGAGTGTCTCGCGAAAGACCGCGTGTTCAGGGCGTTTGTCGCTGACTGTAAGCGTGGTTGTCATGGTGTCAGGTTCCGCTCAAAGAAAGAAGCGATCGGTGTTGATAAAACCGCGCACGTTTTCTTCGCATGAGGTTCGGCAAAGCTCGGCGACGTCGCGCTCCGCGCGGTTCAACGCAAGTTTGACCGGCTTGGGCGCGTATTCCGGATTGGGATCGAGCGGATGCTGGATCGCGGTGAGCACGACGAGCGTGTTCATCGGCGCATACAGTTCGACGTAGTCGCCTGCCTTCGAATTGCCGGGCACGAAATTCAAGGCACCCGCATCGGTGACGTCGACACGGCTAAAGAGATTGAGCGTCATCAGCAGGTCCGAAATGCCAAGACCCCACTTGCCCATCTCGACGAGCAGGTTGTCGGTGCCGTTGCGATAGAACGCATTGCGCAGTTCCTGATAGCGGCCTGTACCGTAACGCTCCTGCACTTCTTCCGCATTCGACACGCCGCCGATGCTGTCGTGCCAGCCACAGGTGTCCGCAACGATCGCCGCGAGCACACGGCCCATATCGGAGTACAGACAATGACCGGCCGTGAGTTTCGCCGTGTGCTGGCACTTCAGCGTATCGGGCAGGTTGAGCCGTTCGCTCTTCTCGGTGGCGTTGATCAACATCACGCTGACGTTCGCGCCGCCGCGCAGGTCGGTGACGCGCAACGACTGGCCGCGCTTGACGATCAGCGATGCATGGCCACCGCCGGGGATCGCTTCTTCGAGTAGCAAATCCATATTGTTCAGATTCCCATTAGGCTGACACCGCTTCGACACGCGATGCGCCTTCCACCACGGCACGGGCCATATGGATGGACGACGCGCAATCGCGACTGTGGTCGAGCGGAATGTTGTAGGTGATGCGCGCGCCGTAGGCGCCGGGCGCTTGAGGATCGACACGGACCTTGTCGAACACCAGCACGCGGCTGCCAAGCGTGAAGCCTTCCTTCAGATCATGCGTGACCATGAAGATCGTCAGCTTCGATTCGCGCCACAGGCCCAGCAGCAAGTCGTGCATGTCCTTGCGGATGCCGGGATCGAGCGCGCCGAATGGCTCATCGAGCAGCAACACGCGCGGCTTCATCATCAACGCCTGGGCAATCGCGAGACGCTGTTGCATGCCGCCCGACAGTTGCTGCGGATATTTATCCAATGCCGCGCCGAGGCCCACGTGCTCCAGCATCGCGACTGCTTCGTCACGCGCCGCACGCCGCCGTGCACCGAACAGCCGGCCCGTGAACTTCGCGCGCGGCAATTCGAGTCCCAGCATCACATTGCGGACCACGCTCAGATGCTCGAACACCGAATAGCGCTGAAACACCACCCCGCGATGCTCATCGGGTTCACCCGGCAAGGGTTCGCCGTCGAGCAGAATCTCGCCGCGCGTCGCGCGCTCCTGGCCGAGCAACAGCCGCAGGAATGTGGACTTACCGCAGCCCGATGCGCCGACCATCGAACAGAACTCGCCCTCATCGATGCGCAAGTTCAATCGTTCGAGCACGACCTGATCGCCGTATTCCTTCCAGACGTTACGAACTTCGATCATCGTGAGCCTCCGCCATACCAGGGAAACGACCAGTGCGTCAGCCGGCGCAGCAGCTCGTCGGTGAGCCACGCGAGCAGCGTGATCCACGCGACGTAAGGCAGAATCACGTCCATCGCCAGGTAGCGGCGCACCAGAAAGATGCGGTAGCCGAGACCGTCTGTCGAAGCGATCGCTTCCGCGGCGATCAGAAACAGCCACGCCGCGCAGAGCGAGAGACGCATCGCCACCAGTAAGCGCGGCAGCAATTGCGGCAGCACGAGACGCAGAATCAAGGTCCAACTGGTTGCGCCAAGCGTCTGTGCCTTGACCCACAATTCGGCTGGGATCTCGCGAGCCCGCGCGTGCAGATCGCGGATGATCATCGGCGCAATGCCGACCACGATCAGCACCACCTTCGACAACTCGTCGAGCCCGAATACGATGAATAGAATCGGCAGCACCGCGAGCGGCGGAATCATCGAAATCACCGTGATGAACGGTGAAAAGGTTGCGCTCATCAGCGGAAAGGCGCCTGTCGCAATGGCCGCCACCAACGCAATCACGGCACTCACCACGAGGCCGATGCCGAGCCGCCGCAGGCTCGATATCGTGTCGGCCCACAGCAGATACTCGCCCGTGCGCTTGTCCTCGTTGAAGGCGACCTGCTTGATGGCATCGGTCATTTGCATCGCGCTCGGCAGCAGCTTGTCATCGGGATTGATCTTGAGCCGCATCGACGACCCGGTGAAATAGACCGCCATCAGCACGATGAACGGCAGCAACAGCAGCATCAGGCCGCCGCTTCGGCTGGGGTGTCGATTGATGAGTCGCATGGACGCCTGCCTTATGAAATGCGTGTTGTTCGGCTCACAGCTTGCCGGCAGCGGCCATTTCCACGTAGGTCGGATCGAAGCGCAGCTTGACGTTGCTCTTGTTGCCGATCACGACGCCCTTATCGAACGCCATGCCGACCACGTCCGCACTTTTGGCGTCCTGTCCGAGCAGACCGTGATCGAACGAGAACTTCGCGACGCGCGTCATGATCTTCGGCATGTCGGGGCTGGTGACGAAATCGACTGCGGCCTTCGGCGTATAGAACAGCGCAGTGGTCGACAGTTGGCCCTTGAAGCCCGCGAGATCGGTGCCCGATGCCTTCGCCATTGCGGTGAGCGCGGCGGTACTGTCGGCGTTATTGGCTCGCATCAGCGCGACCATCTCGAACCATGCACCCGTCAGCGCCTTGCCGAGCGCCGGGTTGTCATTCAAGGTCTTCGTGTTGACGACCATCATGTCCATGATTTCGCCGGGTATCTTGCTCGAGTCGAAGACTTCGGTGACGTTCGGCTGCGCCTTCAGGTCGGCAAGCATCGGGTTCCACGTCACTGCGTTGTGGACGGCGGGCGTGGCGAACGCACCGGAAATGTCGGCGTCGGACGTGTTCACCACTTTGAGGTCGCGCTCGCTCATATGCGCGCTTTCGAGCGCGCGCGCAAGCAGGTAGTGCGATACCGAGAACTGGACCAGATTGACCTGCTGGCCCTTCAGGTCGGCAACCTGCTTGCCCTTGCCCTTGATGAGCACGCCATCGTTGCCGTTCGAATAGTCGCTGACGATCAACGCCGTCGAGTCGACGCCGCCCGAGGCCGGGATGGTCAGCGCGTCCATGTTGGTCATCGCGCAGCCGTCGAACTTGCCGGCGGTGTACTGATTGATGGATTCGACGTAGTCGTTCAGTTGCACGACATCGACGTTGATGCCGTATTTCCTGGCCCACCTGGAGACGATGCCCTGGGTTTTGGCCTGGCCCCACGGCATCCAGCCCGCGTAGATGGTCCAGCACACCTTGAAGTCGGTGCGGCCAGCGGCAAACGAGGAGGTTGAGGTGAAGGCGGCGAGAGAGACCGCGGCGATGCTGAGAAAGCGAACAAGCTTGCGCATGAGGTTGACCTCGGAAGGGACGGTTAGCGACGGCAGGGAGCAGCGCAAACATCGCGTTCTCTCCCGGGCTTTTATCCCGCCGTGTAACCTCGCCTGAGGTCGACAGCTCTCGGACCAGCACCTGCGTGAAGCAGGCCGGAACCCTAGCCGTCCATTTCCAGATTGTGTTTTAAACCGGATGATTCGCCGGCTCCTTGCAGTTCTTCCTCAGCGAGAAACGTGCCAAGCGAAAATCGCCGCAATTTCGACCCGGCGAAGCAGGTTTCCGCCCCGCTCCGGTGACGGCGCGCACCTAGGCATGCCGAATCGGCACCTTATCTGTGCATTGATTAAAAAGCACGCAGCCCTACTCTCCAAAGCCCACCACGTTCCGGCGCCTCAACTGCACCACATCGCGAAGTGGCGGCGCCCCAAATAGCCGGCTATATTCGCGGCTGAACTGGGAAGGGCTGTCATACCCGACCCTGATCGCCACCGACCCGACATCCCCGTTCTGTCCGAGCAACAATTTCCGAGCCTCGTGCAGCCGCAGTTGCTTCTGGTACTGCAGCGGACTCAGCGTCGTGACGCTCTTGAAGTGATGATGAAACGACGACACGCTCATGTTCACCTCCTGCGCCAGTATCTCCACCCGCAAAAGCTCGGTGTAGTGATTCTGGATCCACTCGATCGCCCGCGCGATCCGGTACGTCTGGCTCCCGTTCACGGCGATGTGCCGCAGTCGCTTCCCCTGCTCGCTTGTCATCAGCCGGTAGAGCAATTCCTTCTCGATGAGCGGCGCGAGAACAGGGATGTCACCCGGAGTATCGAGCAATCGCACGAGCCGCAGCGCCGCATCGAAAACCGGTGCCGGCAGCGAGCCCACGGCGATGCCTTCGCCCGCCGACACGGCACCCGGTTCCGGCAGATGCAGTTGCGTCGCCAGTTCGACGATGCGCTGCGGATCAAGCGTGAGCTTCACGCACAGATAAGGCGCGTCGGACGACGCTCGCGTAACCTGCGACGTCATCGGCAAATCGACGGACGTCACCAGGCAATGCAGATGATCGTAGTCGTAAGCCTGCCCCGCGACCACGACCCGCTTGGCGCCTTGTGCCGCGAACACGAACGCGGAGCTCGTCACGCCGCAGCCGAGATCGGCGGGCGCCGAGTATCGGTAGAAGGTCAGCGAGGCAATCGCCGTCTGATGCGCACCGTCCACTGGCGCGAAGCGGCCGATGAGCGCGGCGAGTTCGCGGCGTGCCGTTTCGCGCGACGCCGAAGGATCGAGCCCGGAAGAATTCTGTTTCATGTGCATTGAACTCCGTTGACGGAATCGAGCATACCCAACCGCTACCGGGCAGCCACGGCGGGCCCGCTCAATTTGCAGCATTGTTCAATATTTTTGCAGGATTGTGTAAGCGCAACGGCAGGCGGTCGGTCACACTGCCCCGTACACCCGGCGCCAAGTTCGGGCTTTCCCCACGGAGAGGTTCCATGTCTACATCGTTTGTCCTCAACGGCAAGAACGTTACGCTCGATGCCGATCCCACTACGCCGCTCCTCTGGGCGATCCGCGAGAACGCGGGTCTGCACGGCACGAAGTTCGGCTGCGGCATGGCGCAATGTGGCGCCTGCACGGTTCATCTGGAAGGCGAAGCCACCCGTTCGTGCGTGCTGCCGCTCGCCGCCGTCGCGGGCAAGCGCATCACGACCATCGAAGGCATCGAAAGCCGGCCCGCCAAAGCCATTCAGGCCGCATGGGTCAAGCTGCAGGTGCCGCAGTGCGGCTATTGCCAGTCCGGACAGATCATGTCCGCGACAGCCTTGCTCGAACATAACGCCACGCCCACCGACGCCGACATCGACGCCGCGATGAACGGCAATCTTTGCCGCTGTGCGACCTACACCCGGATTCGCGCGGCCATCCACGAAGCCGCTGCCACCCTGAAGGCCTGACCATGACGACCGATCTCGATCTCACGAATGCGGTACACCCGTCGCGCCGGACCTTCCTGAAAGCAGCCGGCGCCGTCGCGGCAGTCGGCCTCACCGTCGGCTTCGAGTGGGCGGGCACGGGGCGCCGCGCGCTCGCTGCCACGATGCCCGAGGCGACGTTCGCGCCCAATGCGTTCCTGCGCGTCGCGCCCGACAACAGCGTCACGGTCATCGCCAAGCACGTCGAGATGGGCCAGGGTGCGTACACCGGCATCGCGACGATCGTCGCAGAAGAGCTGGATGCGAACTGGCAGGACGTGCGTGTCGAAAGCGCGCCAGCCGACGCGAAGCGTTACGCGAATCTCGCCTTCGGCACGATCCAGGGCACGGGCGGCAGTTCGGCAATGGCCAACTCGTGGATGCAGTTGCGCGAAGCCGGCGCGAAAGCACGCGCGATGCTGCTCTCCGCCGCCGCCGCGCAGTGGAAGGTGCCCGCGTCCGAGCTGACGACGCGCGACGGCAGCGTCCACCACGCGGCCACGAACCGGACCGCGACCTACGGCTCGCTGGCGTCGCCCGCAGCCCGCTTGCCGGTGCCGGACAAGGTCACGCTCAAGTCGCCGAAGGATTTTCGTTTGATCGGCCATCAGCTGCCGCGCGTCGACGTGCCGCCGAAAACCGACGGCACCGCGCAGTTCACGCTCGACGTGACGTTTCCCGGCATGCTGGTCGCACTGCTGCAGCGTCCGCCGCTCTTCGGTGCGACGGTCAAGTCGTTCGATGCGTCAGCCGCGAAAGCGGTGCCGGGCGTCGTCTCGGTCGTGCAGGTGCCGGGCGGCGTTGCGGTAGTCGCGAAGGGATTCTGGGCGGCGAAGCAGGGCCGCGATGCGCTGAAGATCGAATGGGACGATTCGAAGGCCGAAAAGCGCAGCTCGGACGCGATCATGGCCGAATACCGGCAGCTCGCCGAGCAGCCTGGCGCATCCGCCCGCAAGGAAGGCGATGCGACGCAGGCGCTCGCGGGCGCGGCGAAGAAAATCTCCGCCACCTATGCGTTCCCGTATCTCGCCCACGCGCCGATGGAACCGCTCGACGCGGTTGTCAAGCTCACTGCTGACCGCTGTGAGATCTGGGCCGGCGACCAGTTTCAGACCGTCGACCAGGGCAACGCTGCGCGCACGGCCGGGCTCGATCCGCAGCAGGTGAAGATTCACACGCTGTATGCGGGCGGGAGCTTCGGGCGGCGCGCGAACACGCAGTCGGACTATATCGTCGAGGCCGTGTCGATCGCGAAGGCGCTGGGTGCGAACGGCACGCCGGTCAAGCTGCAGTGGACCCGCGAGGACGACATCCACGGCGGCCTCTACCGGCCGATGTACTTCCACAAGCTCGACGCGGGCCTGACCGCCGACGGCAAGCTCGTCGGCTGGCGGCATCGCATCGTCGGTCAGTCGATCCTTGCCGGCACGCCGTTCGCAAGCGTGATGGTCAAGAACGGGATCGACGGGACGTCCGTCGAGGGGGCCGCTAACGTGGCCTACGCGATTCCGAACATCTCGGTCGAACTGACGACCACGCAGACCGGCGTGCCCGTATTGTGGTGGCGGGTCGTCGGCAGCTCGCACACGGCATTCGCGGTCGAGGCGTTCATCGACGAAGCCGCGCACGCCGCCGGCAAGGACCCGTTCGTCTTCCGCCGCGATCTGCTCGCGCACGAACCGCGCATGCGGGGCGTGCTCGAACTCGCTGCGCAAAAAGCGGGCTGGGACCCGGCCAAACCGTTGCCGAAAGGCCGCGGGCGCGGCATCGCGGTGGCCGAGGCGTTCAAGACGTTCGTCGCGCAGGTCGCGGAAGTCTCCGTCGATAAGGACGGTAACGTGAAAGTGGAACGCGTCGTCTGTGCGGTGGATTGCGGCACGCCGATCAATCCCGACGTCATCGCCGCCCAGATGGAAGGTGGGATCGGTTTCGGCCTCGGCGCGGCGTTGCACAGCGCGATCACGCTAAAGGACGGCAAGGTCGAGCAGAACAACTTCGACGGCTACCAGGTGCTGCGGATTGCCGAAATGCCGAAGGTCGACGTGCATATCGTGCAGTCTGGCGAAGCGCCGACCGGCGTCGGCGAGCCGGGTGTCGCGCCGGTCGGGCCGGCGGTCGCGAATGCGATTTTCGCGGCCACTGGCAAACGGCTTCACAGCTTGCCGTTTCCGGCCGCTGCGGAAAAGAGCGCCTGACGGTCGTTTCTTCAGGACCGTTCGACATGCGCCGTACCCCGCCGGGGACGGCGTTTTTTGTCGGGCATGCCGCTGACGAGCCAGGTTGCGATACCGGTCAGACCGTTGGCGGTTGCGACTTCGTTCTTGCCAAAGAGAGTCAAACTACAGCGTGGCGGTCACGCCCCCATCCACATACAGAATGTGGCCGTTCACAAAGTTCGAAGCGTTGCTCGCCAGGAACACTGCGGCGCCGACGAGATCCTCCACGTCGCCCCAACGCCGCGATGGCGTGCGTCCGATCAGCCAGTTGCTGAAGGTTTCGTCCTTGACGAGCGCCTCGGTCAACTCGGTTTTGAAGTAACCGGGTCCGAGGCACACGCTATCCGCTTCAGGACACCGGCGTGAACTTGAGCTGGTCGATCGGCGTGACCTTGTCGGTACGGGTCAGGCCATACGGCGTCTTCGGTCCCAACAACGATGTCGCCCGGATTGACCACCATGCCGCCGAGCGGCTGCTTTGCCGTTACCAGGACCCGTCGAGATGTCCCGAAAGGAAAAGGGCCGACTAACAGCAGAGATCTCTGCCGAGATACGCAGCGACCGCCCCCGTCAGCGCGATGCCGGGCAATTCCTCCGGCGATGCCAGATGCGCGGCGATAATCTCACGATTATCAAGCCGCAGCTCGGGTATGCAATCGAGGTGCAGCTCAAAGAAATGCACCCGGTCTCTTCGTCCGTCCCAAATGCCGCAGACGCTGCCCGAGGGGAGTAATGGGTACGACGAGAGACCAATCTCCTCCTCCATTTCGCGCTGCGCCGCTGCATCGGGCGTCTCACCGGGCCGGATACTACCGCCGGGAAAACTCCACTCGGTCCGGTACGATGACTTCACCAGCAACAGCGCCTGCCCGACGTAGATTGCTATTAGCGCGCCCTCATGGCGAGGCCGTCGAAGGTGCCACCAGGCGCGAGCGAGCGGAAATCCGAGGCGAAGCACCATGCGCCAGACAGAGTCGACAAGCGAAGTCGATCGCGCTCGCTCAAGGCTCGGCATGAGGTCTCTCCTTTCCTTTCATAGTCAGAGGATCTTCCGGTTCGCCGCGTTCGTGCGGCTTGGATCATTCAACGTCTGTCACACCACTGCCTGGAAACCGTAGTTTAGCCTGAGGCTGCTCCCGCTCGGGATAGCGGTTGCCAACAATTCAGGGGAAAACACGCTCGCGATCATGAAATGGCGCCTCAGCCAGACTGCGCCATCCGACCGGTGGTACCCGGTGCTGCAAACCTGGCGGGGCGAGTGAACGGACTGGGCGGGAACGCAGGCTCGATCGAACCTTCGCCGCTCGGCGTGCCACCCAAACCGGCTCACGTCCACATCGAGCACGCTCTCGAATTTACCGGCAAGGTCTCTTCACTCGACTACGATCGCTTCGGTGACTTCGATGGCTTCCGGCTGCTTGCCGAGGATGGTTGCGAGCATACGTTCCGAAGCCACGAGCACGCCGTCGAAGACGTGGTCCGGTGCGCGTAGCTCGAGCGCGACGTCGTCACGGTAGTCGTGCATCGCCACGAACCGCATGTTCCGGTATCGATCGTTCTGCGGCGCGCGCCGTGCTCACGTAGCGATACGGCTCACCTGCCATCACCGATTCGTCGAAAAGCTCGTATCACCCGTCTCCGAAGATGCCGTCTGCGTGGATATCCGGATGCCCTGCATGAACGTGAAGTCAAATGCCCTGATAGCCGCGGCACGATGCTGTTACGCAAGTGCGCCGCGGCCGGGGTTTGCGCGGCTTACTTCAGACGCGCTTGCAACGCGTTGGCAAGCTGCCTGGTTGCGGCTTTGGTCGGCGCGTCTCCAGCGAGTGCGTTGAGCAGGCCGAAGTCGTGAATCGTACCGTTGTAGCGGGTCGTGGTGACTTCATTACCCGCAGCATCGAGTTTCCGACCGTAGGCTTCCCCTTCATCGCGCAGTACGTCGAACTGCGCTACCTGGATCAGCGCCGGCGGCAGACCTTTCAACTGATCCACCGAGCCACGCAATGGTGAAGCGTAAATCTCGTTGCGCTGCTTCGGATCCTTTGTATAAGCGTCCCAGAACCACTTCATCATCGGTCGGGTCAGGAAATGGCCTTCCGGATAGGCGTTGTACGAGCCGTCGCTGAAATTGACGTCCGTCACCGGCCACATCAGGCCTTGAAAGCGGATTGCGGGACCCTGCTTGTTCTTCGCCATCAGGGACACAACCGCGGCCATGTTGCCGCCGACGCTGTTGCCCACTACCGCGAGGCGGCTACCATCCACACCGACTTCATTGCCATGTGCAGCGACCCACCTGGTGGCCGCGTACGCCTGGTTGATCGCCACCGGGTAACGCGCTTCAGGCGACGGCGTGTAATTGACGAAAACTGCCACTGCCCCGGATTGCACGACGAGGTCGCGCACCAGCCGCTCGTGGGTCTGGAAGTCGCCAAGGATCCAGCCGCCGCCGTGGAAGAACATGAAGACCGGCAGCGTACCCGTTGCGCCTTGCGGCCGCACGATCGTGATCGGCACGGTGATGCCATCCTGCTCGATGGTCTTGTTCGACACATCAATGCCGGACAGATCGACCTTCACGCTGTTCTGCGCGTCGATCAGCACCTGGCGCGCCTGCGCCGGTGGCAACGTGTTGATTGCCGGTCCTGTGCCGCTGTTCAGCGCATGAAGGAACTGGCTGGTCACCAGATCGGGCGAGGCAGGTGTTGCTGGGCTTGCGGCGATGGCGAGGGTGGCGCTGGCCGCAAGAACGGCTGCGAGCAGCAAGGGCTTGAGGGTCTTCATGGCTTATTCCTATGCGAGTCGGTTGGACGCGTGATTAAACGATCGTGAGGGTGACGTCGATGTTGCCGCGGGTGGCGTTCGAGTACGGGCAGACGACGTGCGCCTTGTCGACCAGTGCCTGTGCCGCTTCGCGTGTCATGCCGGGCAGCGAGATTTTCAGTTCGACTTCGATGCCGAATCCGTTCGGGATCGCGCCGATGCCGACGCTGCCGTCAATTGAGACCTCCGCGGGGATGGCGATCTTGTCGCGCGCGGCCACGAACTTCATCGCGCCGAGGAAGCAGGCGCTGTACCCTGCGGCAAAAAGCTGCTCGGGATTGGCGCCTTCGCCGCCCGCACCGCCCAACTCCCTGGGCGTGGTCAGCTTGAAGTCGAGATTGCCTGCGGGGACGACAGCACGTCCATCGCGGCCGCCTGTGGCGTGGGCATGGGCGCGGTAGAGGACTTTTTCGAGTGACATGTGAAACTCCTTTAAAGAGAACGGTAATCAGATTTTGCTATCTACTACTAGATAGATTTGTCCGTAAAAAAACCGGACGATTTCGACGAAACACCTACCTTTTGCCTATCTATGCAGAGATAGACAAAAGGGCCAAACAAAGAGGTGGCTCACCACCTTACATCGACTGCGTTACCGCGCAATTCTCACCGAAGCCTCGACATCCTCGAGTCGAGCCTTGGTGTGAAACAGCCGGCTTGCCAGGACACTGCCCTGAAAGGCCGCATAGAGGGCGCGCGCCGCGTTTTCCGGTTTGCCGTTCACCGCCAGCGTACGTTCCTGCGCGCCTAGCGCCAGAACCTTGGCCAACCAGCTTTCGTTAGCCTTGAAAAACGCCTGCACCGCGTGCCGGATGTTATCCGGCAGCGACTCGATATCGGCAGCGAGCATGCCGCACAGGCAGATCTGATCGCCGTCACCGAGGGTCCTGCCGAACATCTTCGCGTACTTGCTGAGCTTTGAATCGGCCGGCAACGAAGCGTCGATTGCGTGGACGGCGTTGAGTACTTCGTTGCTGTACTCGTTGACCGCTTCCAGAACCAGATCGTCTTTCGACGGAAAGTAGTAGTGGATGCTCGAGGTCTTTACGCCAACCAGACTGGATAGATCACGGTAGCTAAACCCGTTGTAACCACGCAGCATGATGAGCGTGATTGCATGGTCGAGGATCTGTTCGCGCACTGTCGTTGTCGTTTCCATGGATCGAACTATATCTACTCATAGATAGACTGTCAAGTGACTCGGTCGTCTGGACTCGCATGAACCGTCGACCTGTTGCGATGTCGTCGTGCCGGACCTGCAGATTGCCTGGCATCTGCACAGACGTCAACACACGCTTGCACGCCGCCCGCCCGATATCATGTCCAAAATCGAGGCAGCGCCAGCCGAGCCCCCTTCGTCCAGCGCCCGTCCCCACGCCGCCAACTCCTTACAACCCGGAGCCTCCGTGAAATTCGACACCACCATCATCCGACTGATCCTCGCCATCGCTGAGGAAGGCAGCATCTCCCGCGCCGCCGACAGACTCAGTCTGGCGGTGGCGGCCGCATCCCGCCGCGTGACGGACCTGGAAGATCAACTCGGCGCCAAACTCTTCAAGCGCGTACCGCACGGAGTCGAAATCACCGAATCGGGCGTCAAGCTACTCCAATACGTCCGGCAGATCGACAACCTCATCGACCGTCTCGAAGGCGAGGCGCAGGCTCTCAATCAGGGCCTCGACGGCCGCATTATCATCGGCGCGCCCAAGGCCGTCGTCATCCAGTTCCTGGCCCGCGAGATTTCCGACATCCAGCGCAAATATCCCGGCATCTCCTTGAAGATCGTCGAGGAGAACAGCAAGATCGTGCAGCAACTGCTGCGCGACAAAGTGATCGACGTCGGCATCTACGAGATGAAAAGCGGCTTCCTGGATCTGACGAAGTCCCCGTACAAGGAGGACCGCCTGATGCTGGTCTATAACCGCCCGCATTTCCAGTTTCCCGACGGCCCCGTCGGAATCGACGATATCCTCGATCTCCCTATCGTGAGTCTCGGCAAAGGCTCCGCGGTCCTGTCCGCCGTGCAACGCGCGTACCGCAGCCGCGGGCGGCTGTTCCCCAACAATTTCACCGTCAGCGGTTTCGACACCATGCTGGCGATGGTGCGCCATGGCCTGGGTGTCGGCCTGATGCCGCCCGACGTCCTGCGCAGTTTTCATCCCGAGGAATCGCTGGCATCGGCCGAGCTCAAGGGCGACTGGCACCAGCGCAGCTACGTTCTGTCCTGCGTCGAGGGACACGCTCAGGAGCAGACCCTGCGCAACGTGGTGACCGAGCTCCTCGGTAGACCGGCCTAGTCCCCAGGGGGAGGCGCGCCGCCCGGTTTCGCAACGCGCGAAACCAGACATGATCCAGGCGTTCTTGCGGCGGCCTTGTCTGTAGCGGACAGTGAGAGCAGAAGACCGCTGGCCATGCCCGGCATGGCTAAGCGGTCCCACTCACACCTTCTACAGAGGAGACTCGGGATGAACGAATCGAAGCATCTGCCGCTGCAAGGCATCCGTGTGCTGGACGTCAGCCAGGTCATGGCGGGCCCGTTCGCCTGCATGCTGCTGGCCGACATGGGCGCGGACGTGATCAAGGTGGAGCCGCCCGAAGGCGACCAGACCCGCGGTGCGATGGGCTTCAAGATGAAGGGGCCAGACAGCATGGGCTTCCTGAACATGAACCGCAACAAGCGCTCGCTGACGCTCGACCTCAAGAGCGACGAAGGGCGCGGGTTCTTCTACAAGCTCGCCAAGACTGCCGACGTGATCGTCGAAAACTACCGTCCGGGCGTGGTGCAGCGTCTGCGCATCGACTACGAGTCGATCAAGGCGATCAATCCGAAGATCGTCTACGTCAGTATCTCCGGCTTCGGCCAAAGCGGACCGTGGGCGTCCAGGCCCGGCTTCGATCTCATGGCGCAGGCCATGTCCGGCGTGATGAGCGTGACCGGCTACAAGGGCGGCAAGCCCGTCAAGGCCGGGGTGCCGGTGGCGGACATCGGCTGCGCGCTGTTCGCGGTCTACGGCCTGCTGTCGGCCTACATCGGCGCGCAGAAGACCGGCGAGGGCCAGCACATCGATGCGTCGCTGTTCGATTCGGTCATGGCCTTCTCGATCTGGGACATGTCGGAATACTGGGGCACGGGCGTGCCGCCGACGCCGCTCGGCACCAGCAACAAGATGAGCGCGCCCTACCAGGCCGTGAAGGCGCGAGACGGCTACTTCGTGATGGGCGCTACCAATCAGAAGCTCTGGACTAAGCTGTGCGAACTGCTGGAGCGCCCGGACCTGGTCGCTCACGCCGACTATGCGAGCGTGTCGCTGCGGCTGAAGAATCGCGAGGCGCTGATCGAAGCCCTGGAGCAGGAATTCGCGAAGCGCGACAGCGCCGCCTGGGTCGACGCGATGCTCGCCGCCGGCATTCCGGCCGGCCCGATCCTGTCCTATCCCGAGGCGTTCGAGAGCGGGCACGCTACGCACCGTCGCATGTGCATGGAGATCGAACACCCGAACGAAGGCAAGGTCAAGAACATTGGCTTTCCCGTCAAGATGCTGGGCACGCCGCAGACGGTGCGTCGTCATCCGCCGCTGCTGGGCGAGCACAACGACGAGATCTTCGCCGAGATCGACGGGACGGCGCCATGAGCGAACTCGTCAGTCTCACTATCCATCAGTCGGGCGCAGCGGAGATCGTGATCGACCGCCCCGAGCGGCATAACGCGATGACGCTCGATATGTATGAGGCGCTGTTGGCGCTGATCGCTCAGTGCGCAAAGAACAGCGGCGTGGGCTGCGTCCTGTTCCGGGGCGCGGGCGGTAAATCCTTCATTTCAGGCACCGACATCGCGTACTTCAAGAACTTTCGCGACGGCCGCGATGGCGTGGCCTATGAGGCCTTCGTCGAGCGAGTGATCGACACGGTCGAACGCATTGCGGTGCCCACGGTTGCCGTGATCGACGGGTGGGCCGTCGGCGGCGGCCTGGCACTGGCAACGGCCTGCGATTTCCGGCTCTGCAGCGACGGCTCGCGCTTCGGCGCGCCGATCGCGAAGACGCTCTCTAACACGCTGTCGTCGCGCAACATCGCGCGGTTGCATGCGGCGCTCGGCGTGCCGCAGGTCAAAAAGATGTTACTGCTCGCCGAATACCTCACTGCGCACGAAGCGCTGGCGTGCGGCTATGTCTATGACGTGTGCTCGCAAGACGCACTGCAAGACGACGCCCATACGCTCGCACAACGGCTCATGGCGCTTTCACCGGTCACGCAGAAGGCCGTGAAGGAAAGCCTGCGCCGCATCGTCGTCGAACAGCGGCTCGACGACGAAGATCTGATCGAAGAGGTGTACTGCAGCGCCCGTTTCACGGACGCCGTGGCCGCCTTTACCTCGGGATCGTCGAAAAAATAACAACGAACAACACCGAAAAGCCGGCGGGTCATCCGCGCATCACCGCTGCGGAAATTGAGAGCCTGCCGCCGCCAAGAGTTCGTCCGGTGGAAGTGCCCGGCACCTGGGCGCGTCTCTATCGTCGCTTGGTGCCTGTCTCCGCCGTGTACTTCTGCTACAACTGGATCCTCTGGTTGATGCTCGACTGGATGCCGCTCTACTTCATGCATAGCTTCCATCTGAACATCAAGAAGGCGGTGATTTTCACGTCAGGTGTGTTCATCGCCGGTGTGTTCGGCGATCTGATCGGCGGCCTCATCAGCGATAAGCTGCTTCGACGCACCGGCAATCTGAAGCTCGCGCGCAGCGTCCTGGTAGCGTTCTGCATGACCATGACCGGGTTGTCGCTGATCCCGGTGGTGTTGATCCACGAACCGATGTATTCGCTGATTTTTCTGGCCGCGGCGATGTTCTTCAACGAAATGAATATCGGGCCAATGTGGGCTATTCCGATGGACATCGCTTATGACCGCTCGGGTACGGCCAGCGGCATTATGAGCGGCACGGGCTTCACGGCGGCTATCGTCAGCCCGGTTGTGGCGGGCTATCTGATCGACCGCCTGGGGAATTGGAACGTCACCTTTCTGCTGTCCATCGGCGTGATGGCCTGCGGCGTACTGCCGACTTTTATCATGAAACCGGATATGCCGTTTGTCGCCAAGCTGAAGCGAGCGGCGCCTTCTGAGCACGCAGATCGAGATGCTGCGTTGCCGATTGTCGATCAAAACTGAAAACGCGTAGATGCCTTAGGGGGCTTGTAGCGGGAGTGGATGGGCAAGAGCGCCTGAATGCCCCGGTCGGGCACTCGATACTCGATGGCGCCATCACTAAGCCAAACCGCGGAATGCGGGGCGTGAACGCGTGCCGGATGCGGCGTCTGAAGCGAGAGAGGATGTGCCGGGTTTCATCGATGGATGTGAAAAGTCAGGTCGGTAGTCGGTGTGCGTTCGAGCGTCGCGCGATCGAAGCGCACGACGCGATCCGCGATCTCGAACGCCTCTTCGAGATCGCTGACGAATACGAGCGTGGCGCGTTCATGTGCGTGCCGCCGCAGCGTATCGGCGATGTCGGCGCGCGCGCCGGCATCGACACCCTGAAACGGCTCGTCGAGCAGCAACAGCCGTGCGCGTTCCGCATGCCAACGGGCAAGCACGACCTTCTGCTGATTGCCGCCGGACAGGCGTGTGAGGCGGTCGTCGGGGCCGGTGCAGCGAATGCCGAAATTCGAAATCGCTTCGATGGCGGCATCGCGCTCCCGTTCGCGGTCCACCGCGCCACGCTTGAACCAGCGTGACAGGAACGGAAAGCTGAGCGTGCCCGCAATCGACGCGAACGGCACGCTATCGGGAAACAGCGACGTGCGCCAGCGATCCTCGCCGGCAAGGAACACGCCTGCGCGAATCGCATCGGCGGGCGAGCGCGGACGCCATGGCTGGCCGTTCAGCATCATCGCGCCAGCGGCCGCGCGTGTTGCACCGAAGATCGCACACGCAAGGCGCGACTTTCCTCCGCCCACCGGGCCCGCTATCGCGACAATCTCGCCGCGCTGCACGTCGAGATCGAACGGGATGCTGTGAGGCGTCAGCTGAAAATCGCGCACGCTGAAGCAGGGTTCGAGCGACGCCGCGTCTGCCGCATATTGAGCGCGATCTTTGGGTATAGGCCGCCCGATCATTGTCTCGACCGCGGCATCGAAATCGATGGGTGGCTTCAGGTCGGCGACGATACGTCCGTCACGCACGATCGTCACCCGATCGGCGATACGCCGCAGATCGCCGAGTCGATGCGATACCACCAGGATCGCCACACCCTCCTCGCGCAGCCGGTCGAGCAGCGTGAAGAGCCGTTCGACTTCCGGGGCGGACAGGCTGGCGGTCGGCTCGTCGAGAATCAGCAGCGTGGGATGCGAGGCCAGCGCACGCGCCAGCGTGACGAGTTGCTGAGCCGCGAGCGACAGCGACGCGAGCGGCGCCGACAGATCGACATCCAGCCCGACTCTTGCAGCAAGCGGCCTGGCGGCGTCACGCCGCGCCGCAGGCGGCACGCGCCACGGCGACGCTGGATCGCACAGCCGGTCGAGCAGCAGGTTGTCGGCGATCGACAGCGCCGGCACGACCGCGTCGGCGATCGATTGATGCACCGTCGCGATGCCGAGCTGTTTTGCTGCCTGAGGAGAAGCTGGCCGATACGGTTCGCCGCGCAACGTCAATGTCCCGCTGTCGGGCAGATACACGCCGCTCAGGATCTTGACGAGCGTCGACTTGCCTGCACCGTTCGCGCCCATCAACGCAACGACTTCGCCGGCACGGATCGAGAGATCGAGTTTCGACAGCGCGACGGTGGGACCGAAGTGCTTCGTCACGGCAGCGGCGGTCAGGATCGGCGACGACATCGTGAACCGGCTATCGGGGGTAGTCAGGCTTGTTGAAAGCTGGGAAGCGTTCGTCCACGACGCGCCTGGACTTCGCCGACCGATAGCGCCGCGTGGCGTGCCCATCTGGTTCTCCTCGTGAAGGGCGCGTCGCAACGCTACCCGTTTCCTGTGTGCGATAGCCGACAAGATTACGGAGGCGCGCGGCGCCGGGGAACCAACGATTTTTCATTTGGATTCTTTCGGAACGCCGGATCAGGTCGTTCGAACACGTTTCTCGATGCTTCAGCGGCCTAAGGTACGCGAGCCTCATCAACAAAGAGGGATTGAGGCCAGTAGCCATTCCTATATATCGCCCCCTGGCCAAATCCGCCAAACGGCCGGCGTTTAAAGATCGACTGGCGTTAAAAGCAGCTTGCGAGTTCACGGACTGAGTTCGACGCAAATATTCACTACCGCTTCGGCAACGCACGCCCTATAACGTACTTGCAGGGCGATTATTACGTGCCGAGGGTCCACAAAATCCATCGACACTGCCAGTTCGCACGCCACCTTGCGCCCCGGGACCTCGGCTCGGCGCACTGCTACACCTTACATTTCCGACGACCTAGAACTTTGGCATCGGCCGGTTGGCCCGCTGACCCGAAGAGCGCTTTCGCGCGCCCGAAAATCCCGTTTGGATGGCAACTTCGGGGCACATGAATAGCAAAGCGAATGGACGGAAAATCCAACGTAACTAAGGAGCCAATGTGAAATCGCGACTATTGATCGTTTCCACCGCAGGGTTGTTTGTCATCGGCGGCTTTGCACATTCGCAAAGCATGCCGGAGACGCCACAACCCGCCCCACAGGAAAACGCCGCAACTCAGGGCGCTGCCCCCGGTGCGGGGACGCAGGCGTACGGCGGTGTACCCGACACGAAGATGCAAGGCGGCGTAAAACATGCCAAGCCCTGTAGCTCGGACCCACAATGCAACATCTTTTTCGGGGGGAGCTAAAAACCAGCTAGTGACGCACGGGACTCCAACAGAAAACACAGGGTGAGCGCAGCGGCTGGGCTGACCGGCGTTGTCCGTGTTGCGGCCGCGTTCATCGGCCGCCCGTCCCTTCTATATCCCACTGGGGCGCTGAATCGCGAGCGCCGCGATTCAGGGCTGCGAACTTGCGACCGTCGTCAAAGGGTGGCGACGGTTGCCTGCACGACAGGACGCTCTGCGGCCAACTTCCCCCTGTTGGCGGTGGGTGGGAATACGCACCAGCTGCCGTCGTCGTGCCTGAAGAAGAACAATGCGCGAACTCCGGCTGGTGACGACATCTCGACACACACGCAGCGCTGGCCATTCCATCTGGTTCGACTGAATCTGGTGACATGAACGGCTGTCGCGGGCGCTGGCGCGAGCCACTTTTCGACCTGCGAACGCAGGGATTGCTGTTTCGTGCTCTTCATGTCCCACTCCAGCAAATCTGAGGACAACCGACGTTGGAGAAAGCGTAGGCCGCCAACGGCAGTGCTATACCTTGGCTACCGCACGGCGTGGGTGCGTCGCATTCCAGCTCGTTTGCGCCGACGCGGTGGCCGCGAATGACAAGGCCAGTGCTGCAATAGCGGCGAGTTTGTAGGCAACGTTGTGCATGTTCGTCTCCAATTCAGTTGAGGGGACAGCTTCTGGCCATTCATCTCCTTAACGTCTCGGACGACCACCATGCTGACAGTGGAGTTGTGAGTTGTGAAACCGAATATTTCGTGTTGACTGAACTTCGAAGATCGGCGCGTGAGGTAGCGTAGGCTTTTCAAAGCGATTCCAGTTGTTTGGCTTCCCATCGGCGCTTAGTCTATTGAACTGGGGCAGCATCTGTCGGCTTCTTCGTGGTTGCCTTGCGGATGCGCTATGCCCGAAAATGCGCGGTGGGCGAAGCCTGCGCGGAGCCTTCCATCCCACGTAAAGCAGGTGCAGAAATGATTGCAGTCGTGTTGAAATCCACCATCACCTGTCCGGTGTGCGGGCACAGGAAAGACGAAACAATGCCCACCGACGCATGCACGTGGTTCTACGAATGCGAGCAATGCAAAACAGTGCTCAGGCCGAAACCCGGGGATTGCTGCGTGTACTGCTCATACGGCACCAACAGGTGTCCTCCAATGCAGGAGTCCGGCTCCTGCTGCGCCTGACCAAACTCATGCAACAGATGCGCGGCGGTCCGATGAATGCACGAGCTTTGGGCTCGGACGAACGCCGCACTGCCGGACGTTAGCAACCCGCCTTGCGTTGCCGACCGAACGCGATGCGCATGTCCAGGACCGACCAGGCGGCCGACGTTCAGTCAACACGCCCGCTGGTGTTTTTAAGCATTTCTTAAGTATGTCGGCCTAGGCTGGAATCGTCGTGGCAGGGAATAGATACGTGGTACTTGCATAAACGCCGCACCACGCTAGTCATTTCCACGTCGCCAGGAGCGATGCTATGCGAACCCGAAGTTCGTCCGGTTCTTCAGACAATTCTCCCCCAGCCGGTCCGGCGACGTCGAAAATTCCCAGACTGCTCGCGGTTCTGCTGATCGCGGTACTGACCGCGTGTCACTCGGGCGTCAAGCTCAACGAGGGCGCCAATGCAAACGGCACGGGTGGCGGCGTCGGCGCACAAACGAATCCGAACGCCGTTGCACAGGTGAACGTCGACCCCTTGAACGACCCGAACAGTCCACTCGCCAAGCGCAGCGTCTACTTCGACTTCGACGACTATACCGTCAAGCCTGAATATGAACCGCTCCTGAAGCTGCACGCGCAGTATCTCAGGAGCCATCCGCAACGCCACGTGCGCATCCAGGGCAACACCGACGAACGCGGCACGAGCGAATACAACCTGGCACTAGGTCAAAGGCGTTCCGAGGCGGTCCGCCGTGAGCTGGTTCTGTTTGGCGTTCCCGACTCGCAGCTCGAGGCGGTCAGCTTCGGGAAGGAAAAGCCGGTCGCAACCGGACACGATGAAACGTCATGGGCACAGAACCGGCGAGCGGACCTGGTTTATCGTTGATGTTGCTAACGGGGAGAGAGAAAACCTTAGCTCCCGAACCTGCTCGTCAGAAAGAGCCGGCGAATGCTTCCGCCGCAGCATACTTCTGTGCAGGATCGTTTCAGAGGCCGATGAAATAAGTCTGTACGTCCATCTCTTCAGCCCAGATCTGGACGTCGAGCATCTCGCTAAAATCGATAGCCATCCCACGATAGACGCAGCAGAACCCCTGCGCCGTCCGGTAAGCGATCACCCATTCCGGATCCGCCTCTGTTCCGGTGGACGAGCCTTTCAGGGCATCGAGATGAAGCGCTTTGCCGATGCGTTTGCAGGCAGCATCCAGCCCATGTGCCAGTGTCACTTGACGCTCCGCTACCGAGGATTGCGCCTGGCGGCCTACCCCGGAAATATCGTGATGCTGCTCGCCAGACCCGCATCGGCAAACACCTCGGCGCACGCGGCGTAATTCAGCATGACGAATTGCCTCACGCAATCGATCGTCTTGAAGCAGCGATTACCGAAGAAGCTCATGCGGAAACCGCCCTCGAGTCGCTGTACCATTCGCCGAATTGGCGCAATTATGACGCGGACGATGATCGCGGTGGACTTGCGCGGTCGCGTCCCAATTGACGTTCAGTTCGCTCGCGGAATGAGGAGAAACTCCGAAGTCCCGCGACAATCCAGTCTCGCCAGTATCTCTGTCCCACGGCTTTCCGGCCACTAGTGCGACAAAACCTCGATATCGCCATTTGCATCAGAAGCGTTTATACTCAAAACCAGCAAAATTGTTGAACAATCTAGCGCGTGTCTTAGCCGCTCATGAGCCCGCCACAAAGGGTTTGACAGGTTGAGCCGGCGCTCGAACTTCAAGGAGTTGCGTTATGTCGAACTACCCCGCCGCCTATCAGGTTACCAAGGGCTCAGTGCTCAATGTAGATAAAGCGTTCTACGACGCTATCGCCCGGCGCCAGAACGACCGCAAGCTGATCGAGTCGTTCACTGTGCCTATCCGCAGCGGCCAGGCGTGGACCGTCCCGGCTGGACACGTGTTCCGCATTGTCACGCTGGAAGGGCCACAGGTTGCCGACTTCAACATGTGGAACCTGCACAATCCACGGGAACGCATGTGGGCCTCACGCACGCGCCAGCTTCAGGCGGCGCATATCAGCACTTATGACCGCATCTGGTCGACGCTGCCGTATTTGCGCCCAATGGTGACCATTACCGACGATTCGCTGGCGGGATACGGCGTGGACGGCGACGGCGGACGCGTGCACGATCTGCTGGGCACGCGTTGCGACCCTTACGTCAACAAGCTTCTGACCGGCGAGGACTTTCATTTCCATTGCCATTCGAACCTGGTACGCGCCATAGCACCCTATGGACTGACCGAGTTCGACGTACACGACGTGCTCAACGTGTTTCAATGCACGGGCCTGAATCAGGACGACAAATACTTCATGAAGGCCTGTCCGGCCAAACAGGGCGATTATCTGGAGTTTTTTGCCGAGATCGACCTGCTGTGCGCAATGTCCACTTGCCCCGGTGGCGACTTGTCGGTTCCCATGTGGGGGCCTGACGCGCGCGATCCGATTGACGTTTGCCGTCCACTCGGCGTCGAGATTTACGCGCTCGACGATACTTTGCTGAAGGGCTGGTCGTCACCATCGGTCGCGCCGTACAAGGGTCTGCACGGTATGCGGCCCCCACACGCCGACTGGCAGGACTAGACGGCTGTTTAAGGTCAACGTGCAGCACCACCGAGCCCCGGTCTGGGCTGCACATCAAGGAGCAGACGTCGAGCATGGCAAGCGAAGAAGCAGGAAGACTATCCGTATCGGACCGGATCAGCCATCAATTGCGGGAAAACATCATCAGCGGCAAGCTGCCGCCCGGTACGGGCCTGATCGAAATGGATCTGGCCGCCGAATACAGCACGTCGCGCAACACCTTGCGCGAGGTGCTGCATCAACTGGGACGCGAAGGCCTGGTCACGTTCGTTCGGCACAAGGGTGTCGTGGTCCGTACGCTCGAGCGCAAGGATGTGCGTGATCTCTACGTGGCACGCCGCACGTTGGAGTTGCAGGCGCTAGCGACCGGAGAATTGCAGCAGCCGGCGCTGCTCGACAAGATGCTGGCCGCAATCCGCGCGGCGGAACGTGCGCTACTCAAGGAAAACTGGCAAGCCGTCGGTACGCAGAGCTTGCGATTTCACCAGCACATCGTATCGCTGCTCAAGAGCTCGCTACTCGACGAATTCTTCCGCACGATTTCTGCACAATTGCGGCTGGTGTTCGCGTCCGATCCTGACGAGAAGCGCATTCAGACACCTGACTGGATTCAGCGTGAATATCATATCTGCGAATTGGTGATGAACAACCGGCGCAGCGAAGCGCTTACCGCAATGACCCGCTACCTCGACGATTCGGAGCGCATGCTTCTCGAGGCCATGTCTCGCGTCAACCGGAGCTTCAGGTAAGCAGCATTTTGCTGTGCAAGGGACGCGCCGGTGAAGCGCGTCCTTTTTTTATCAGGTGTTTTCGCTTCCCGCAGGCAGCGCATAGCTACCATCTGGCTGGTGCGTTTCAAGCCCCGTCAGGGCCGGATTGAACACGCACACGAGGTGGAGATCGCCCTTCGTGGCACGGAGGACGTGCGGATCGTTCAGATTCAGTGCATACAGCGTGCCGGGCGTGATTTTGTGGACCGTGCCCGTTGCCGTGTCGACCACTTCCCCTTCGCCCGCCACACAGTAATTGGTCTCGTAGTGATTCTTGTAGTGCAGGTGCAGTTCAGCACCTTCGTGAACCCGCGTTTCGTGAAACGAGTAGCCCACTCCGTCCTGTTTGACGATCATGCGCTTGCTGTCCCAGCCGGGGCCCGACGCGTGACGCGATGTATTGGCGATGTCTGCGGATCTTACGACGATCATGAGAACCTCAGGAAATGGTAGAAAGGAAAGAGGAAGAGCGAGGCATGCCTCGCCGGTAAAGGGATTCGGGGCGAGTTCAGGCTCCGTTCATGTCATGCTCAGGCAAGCTTCGATCCGAGCGGCGGCGTCGAGCAGCCGCGCGTCATCGCCGCGCCGTCCTGTCATCAATAAACCGACTGGCCGCCGCTTATGAAGATCGCCGGGCAGGCTGATGCTCGGCAGATCGAGGCGATTCGCGAATTCGGTCAGCCGGAACGATCGTGCGTTCGTTGCCAGATATGCGTCTTCGTTATCCAACTCGCGGATTGTCGGCGGCAACATGGGTACTGTTGGCGTGAGTACCGCATGCGCTTCGCCGAGTTCGGCGTGATATTGCGCGGCCAGGGTTTGCAGTCTGGCCAGCGCGGCCACGTAATCATGCGCCAGCACTTGCGCGCCGGCGGCAATGCGCGGGCCGACGCGCGGATCGTAAAGCTCACGGCCGGCTTCAAGCGTCGCGCGGTGAAGAATGAATGCTTCGGCGGCAATGATGCCGCCTGCGCGGGCAACGGCCCCAGCCTCCGCAAGACAGGCAAGCGGTTTGCACACGATGCGCGCCCCCAGCGCAGAGAGCCTGCACACCCAATCGTCGAAGGCACGACAGACTTCGCCGTCGACACCGTCGCTTGCGAAGCGTTCCGGCACGATGAAGCACAGGTCTCGCAGTGACGCTGCGGCGTGCGGGGATTCAACGCGGCCGGTCAACGCGCCGTCGACCTGCCGGCAAGCCGCAGCGGAGGTCGCGAGAATGCCGGGTACGTCGAAGGTCGTCGAAAGATAGCGCATGCCCGCATCCGGATAGCGGCCGCGCGATGGCTTGAATCCGGCCACGCCGCAAAAGGCTGCGGGAATCCGCGCCGACCCGCTGGTATCGGAGCCTAGCGAGATATCCGCGATGCCGAGCGCGACAGCCACTGCGGCGCCGGAACTGGAGCCGCCGGCAACCCGTTCGCCGCGGGTGTCGAGCGGCGTGGTCGGCGTCCCGAAGTGGCTATTCACGCCCAGTGCGCCATAGGCGAATTCGGTCATATTGGTCTGCGCGATCAGCACCGCGCCCAAGCGGCGCAGCGCCGCGAGCAATGGCGCATCCGTGCCGGCGGGCGCGGCACCGGCCAGCACGCGCGAGCCCGCGTGGGTAATCCATCCTGCGCTGTCGAAGCAGGCCTTTACCGTCAGAACCCTGCCCGCAAGCGGTGCGGACACCGCGCCGCGTTGCAGCGTGTCCCATGCCACAGCGTCGGCCAATGCTGCATCGTCGCGGCGCACAAGTAGCGCAACGTCGGCCTCGGCAGCATGCGCATCGGCGCGCGTGAGGCATGCACGAAGATGACTTGCACAGCCCTGTGCCGCCGGATCAACGGACGGCCTGTCTACCGTGTGATTCATCTATGGAATTTCCGGGCTTGGTCTGTGTTGCGAGAAACGATCTTGTGAGCGCCTCACGCAGCAACATGAACGTGACGAAGAAAGTCTCTGACCCGTGCATCTTCGCTGCCGAGAATTTTCTGCGGCGCGACGTCATACAGAATCTTGCCGTTCTCCATGAACACGATGCGGTCGGAAACCTTGAATGCGAAGTTCATCTCGTGGGTGACAATCAACATTGTCATCCCTTCCTTCGCAAGATTCTCGACGACCTTCAGCACGTCGCCGACCAGTTCCGGATCGAGTGCCGACGTCGGTTCGTCGAACAGCATGATCGACGGCTGCATCGCCAGCGCGCGGGCGATCGCGACACGTTGCTGCTGACCGCCCGAGAGCTGATGCGGATACTTGTTCGCGTGTTCAAGCATGCCTACCTTCTTCAACAGCGCAAGGCTCTGGCCGCGAATCGTCCCGGCGTCTGCCTGATGGTGATAGCACGGTGCCATCATGACGTTCTGCAACGCGGTTCGATGCGGAAACAGATTGAAGCTCTGGAACACCATGCCGATGTCGAGGATACGGTCAGCCGGCACGCGCGGCGCATGGCCGACCGAAGCCCGGATGAACGGCTTGCCATAGAGGTGGATCTCCCCTTCGTTCAGCGGCGCGAGTCCGTTGAGGGTGCGAATCAGGGACGTCTTGCCCGAACCGGACGGACCGATGATCGACACCACCTGGCCAGGCCGGACATCGAGGTTGATGTTTTTCAGCACCTCGTGCCGGCCATAGCGCTGCATTGCGCCTTTCACCTGAAGCGCGTATTCGGCGCTTGCCTGGCGCCGGGCCGGGACGGGCGTTGCCGAAGCAGCCAGCAAGCCATCCGCATCGGCGGATTGGGCGGGCGTGCGCCTGCTCACGTCGAGGTGCCGCTCGAGATAACCCAGCAGCTTGCTGAACAGAGTGACGATCAGCACATAGTAGAAAGCGACCGCCAGCATCGTCTCGAAGACGAGGAAGTTCTGCGTATACAGGCGCTGGCCCACTAACAGAATCTCAGCGAGTGAAATCACGGAAACCAGCGACGTCAGCTTGACGATCGTGATGAACTCGTTAGCAAGCGTAGGCAGCGCGATGCGGATGGCCTGCGGCATCACGATCATGCGCTGGATGCCGGTAAAGCGGATGCCCAACGCGCGGCCTGCTTCGATCTGGCCTCGAGGCACCGCAAGAATGCCGCCGCGATGAATCTCCGCGAAGTACGCAGTTTCACTCAGCACCATCGCGACTAGCCCCGAGGTGAACGCGTTGGAGAGCAATACGCTGGTGGACGGAACGACCTGCGGCAGGTTGTAGATGAAAACCAGCAGTACAAGCAGAGGAAGACTACGAAAGAACCAGATGTACAGGCTTGCCAACCGGCTCAATACAACGTTCCGGGACTGTCTCGCGAGCGCCAGTGGGAAGCCGAGGATAACCCCGGCCACCCATACGCTCACGCTCAGCTTGACCACCACCAGGCAGGCATCCCAGAAATCCTTGTCCCACAAAAGCCGCAGGGCGTAATGCCAATCGAACTGCATCAAGAAACTCCGGTACAAAGAGAGCCCGTGCCCGCCTGAGGCGGGCATGGCGATCCATCAAGAGAACGGAAACCAATTACTTGGCGGGAACACCGAGCGCCATGCTGACGTCGTTGGCGCTCGGCTCCTGGAGGCCGTATTTCTTGAGCAACTGCACGTATTCGCCGCTGCTTTTCGCGCCTTGCAGCGCGGCTCCGAGCGCATCCAGCAAACGCGCGTCGCCCTTGGTCACGCCAAGGCCGATTACGATCGGATAGAGCAGGCTCGTGGAACTGACCTCGACCCGGCCATTCGTTTGCTTCGGAATCGCCTGCGCAACCGCAGCGTCCTCGATCTGGACATCGACCGCTCTTGCCATCAACGCGGAGCTGGTTTCCGGCGAGGTTGGAAACTCGAGAATCTGGATGTCGCCCTTACCATTGGACTTGCAGTAGTCCTGCGCCACGAGCTTTAGCTTCGGGGTCCATGACGCCCCCTTGATGGTGCCAACCCGCTTGCCGCACAGATCCTTTGCATCATTGGGCAGATAGCTGCTGCCCTTGAGCACGAGGAAGGATGCGCCGGTCTTCAGATAGGGCACAAAGTCGACCTGCTTGACCCGTTCCGGCGTCACGTAGAGGGCAGACGCAACAACATCGAATCGCCGCGCCTTCATGCCAAGAATCAGATCGGGAAAACGCGTATCGAGAAATACCGGCTCGAGCTTGAGATGACTGGCCAGCATCCTGGAGAATTCGGCATCGAAACCTGCCGGTTGCCCGCCTTGCAGATAAGCATAGGGCGGATAAGTCAGATCGGAACCGATCGTCAAAGCGCCCGGCGTGATGGTATGAAGGGTGGCAGCCGACGCGAATGAACTGGCAAGCACCGCCGGCAGCAGCACGTAGCGGGATAAGCGGCGAAACGAGAACTTGCGGTACATATCGTGACTCCAGATTGACGTGGATGTGTCGGGAAAGAGAACGAACGGAGCAGCCCCGTCAGCGCCGCTCCGGTTGCCGGGTCTCGCCAGGCAGGTTTGGACTCGCCCAAATTGTTGAACAATTTCGGCAAATTTTGAACATGAAAAATTTAAATTGGAATAATGGTTTACTCTCTTTGTTGAACAATCCGGCATACTCGCTAAGAGAGCATCAACATTGCCTGGCCTATCGCCCAGGTTGCCCGGCACTGGTGCAATGAGGCGCAGGGAATCGGTTAAAGCAGTCAGCGTGACCGGAAGCAACGGCTAACTAAAAGCTGGGGAACGGGCGTGTCGGTGCCGCTAGCACAACTGATGTGCGCCTTGTGCACCCGAAGCAATGCCATCGGCTGCTAGCGAGACCTTGCATGCGGAAAAATTTATGTTGGCCGCAAACCAGCAGATTTCCTATCGGAAATCGCCCAAGTTGTGCGAAGGTACTTCCGATCTACGCAACCAGGCGCGACGGACTTTATTCTTTCCGATGACCCGTGATCGAGAGAAATGTAGTCAGCCGAGGCCTGCAGCGACAAGGCCAGGCACGAAATCGGATTCCCTCAACTCGGGACTGGGGGCAGGCGTCATGACGGTTCACGCCCGTCAGGCTGCGTCGCAGGGTACAACGCGGAACATATCAAGGGCTTCCGTGCAACACGGACAACTGAATCTCCGTTGCGGGTAGCACAGGCGCGAAGCGATGCCGCGTCGTCTTGTAGGGAAGCAGCCCTTGGTCCAGCAAGATCCGCCGGCGGATGCTATCGATACGGAATGGCTCGCCAGTCTGCCAGTGCGTGACTGAAACTCTCGTTATTGTCCCGGCGAAGTCTGCGGGCGCGCGACGGCGCCGCGCTCGCGCCTGAGCGCCAAAACGACGGCCATCGCCAGCAGGTAGGACGCCGCCACGAAGAAGTAGGTGTATTGCAGCCCGATGCTGTCGCTCAACCAGCCGCCCATGGCGATGCCGGCAATCGACGAAAACTGCGTCGTGCTTTGTGCGATGCCGAGGACGTATCCCTGGTAGAGGCCGTCAGCCGCCCGCGAAATCAGCGACATCAGGACCGGGGTCGTGGCGCCGAGCAGGATGCCCCACAAGAAATGAATCGCGGTGAACACGCCGACGTTGCGCGTGAGCCCGGCAGCCAGCGTCAGGCCGGCGCAGACGAGCGCGATGAACGTCATCCTGCGCAGCGCGTCCGGCAGCGTCCTGTTCTCGAAATAGCGGGCCCAAAGCGAGGCGGACACGACAAAGCCCAACGACAGCATGCCGTAGCACAGGCCCACCACCCAGTTGCCGACGCCGAACATCGAACTCACGTAGAGCGAAAACGGTGTCTGGGTGAGCGTGCGGCTCACGAGCAGCATACCGACAACCCCGAGCAACCCGGGAATCGGCGACGAACGCCACGTGAACCGCGCACCGGACGCGGCCGCCGCATCGGCTGCCGCCACGCGCTTCGACGCCGGCACATTGGGCAGAATCAGCGCCACGGCAACGGCACAGCACACGCACAAGACAGCGGCGACGACATTGATCCAGAAGAATGTCGCGTGGTCGAGAATCAGACCGCCGGCGACTGCACCGGCCAGCGAGCCCAGATTGGTCGAGACCTGCAGATACGCAAACAGGCGCGCCCGGCGCAACGGCGACTCGATGCCGACGCCATAGGTCGTCAGCATGATGCCCAGCATGGGCCCCACATAGACCGCGACGCCGGCAAAGCCAAACTCGAAGCTGGACGTGCTGAGGGCTTTCAGATGGATCGGCCAGAATGGGCCGCTCATCTCCATGGCGCCCATGGAGACGAGTTGAATCACGAACAGCACGCGAATCAGGCGCGCCGCGCGATCCGGCGCGACGGTGACATACGTCATCGCTTAACCCTCGTTGCGCGCCGGCAGCAGCGGATTGGGCAGATGATGCTGAAGCCTGTAATCCGAATACTTGAGCAGATGCATTCGCAATACCGAACGCGTCGGCCATGGATGTTCGAGGGACGCTACCCGCTCGGCCTGCCACAGCGCGCCGGAAACACGCGGCGCGAAGGCGTCGAAGGTGCGAGCCGTTTCTTCGCGCAGAAACTGCCACAAGCGGGATTGCGCCAGCCCATATTCCTCCGTCAGCAGCAGCGCGATTTCGTGCAGATGACACACGAAGCATGCGTCCAGCACGAAGGCTCGAACCGGTTCGATGTCTTCGCTGAAAACGGTCGGCAGAATACCCGGATGCACATACGGCTTGATTTCATGGCCCCGTTCGGCAAGCAGCGGGGCATAGGTACGGCCGTCTCCGAAATCGCGAATCAACAGGCTTCGGGGCGTTCCGTCCGCGGCGAACAGCACCGACGTATTCTGCTGATGCGCCTCGAGCGCGATGCCGTAGAGCAGATAGATGCCGATTACCGGATGCGTGACGACTCGCGCATATCGCCGGAACCAGGCCTCCACCGCTTGCGCTGCCGCAGGCGCGCCGTCGTGCTCGATTAGCTCGGTGATGAGCGGTCGGCCACGCGCCGGCGAGCGGGTCAGCAACGCGGCCACGGTGATCGGGAACAGACCGTCCGTGCGTTCGAACGCATCCTTGCTGGCGCGATACGCAACCGACAGGTGACGTCCCGGCCGATCTTCCTGGCGCACCGCGTGTTTGTAGTGAAGCGCGACCTCTTCCGGAAAAATCTCGAGCGTCTGGTCGAAGCCGTTTTCGTCGGCCAGGATCTGCTTGATGACCGTGCTGACGCGCGGTCCCATATGGATCGACTTTGCCTGGAGGCTGCGCTGCTCGCTCGTCAGCCACAACGCGACCGGCAGCTTGATGAACGGCACCGGCACCGGCAGCCGCGGCATCATCGTACGGAACGACATGGTCGGCAACGTCACGATATCCGGGCCGTCGAGGATCAGCACACCCTCCTCGATCTGATTGGTGCGCAACACCGATAACATCGTGCCGTGGTCGCGAATCTGGTCGTCGTATGCCTCGATGATTTCCTGCTTCAACGGCTTGATCGACGACAGGTCCACACCCAGCCGCTGCTCGATGGCCTTGCACAGCATGCGGCTCTCCTCGTCGCTGCGTTTGAGGAAATGCGCGCCGAGTTCGGGGCAATCGGTCCACCAGCACAGCCGCGTCGAAAACGCCTTGCCGTGCCATTGCCCGTATGGTCCGATCAGCCCATAGATCACCGACCCGTGCATGATCGGGTTGCCGGGCTCGCGGCCGTTGCGTCAGCGGCCGTTGTAAGGGAGCGATCATGCTTGCGAGTCGCGGCTAAAACCGCCGCCTACAAGTTTGCACGCCATTTCCTCATCGCAAACACACGTCATCTCGAACGCATGCAACCCACAATATCGAACAATAGGATCCTCTCGAAGTCGCACTTGCTCGAAGACATGGACCGCCATTTGCACACAACCGACGGGATTCTCACCATCGTCCCAAATGTCATCCTCTGGATGTTGCAACACACCTCTCCCGAACTCGTGGACGCGTTCATTACTTGTGGTCAATGAGACACCCTGACGACTTTGCTAGGCGCGCGCGGGCGCGGTTGCCCCTCGCAGGCCCCTCCCGTGGCATGGCGACGTGTCCCCGTCTTTTAACGAACGCGCTCCGCCGCCAGCGCCGGGCGGCGGCAACTGTTCTTGCACCATTGTTTGCGATTATTTATTCCGGCTCGTCCTCGTCGACTTCTTCGCCATCCTCCGACTCAATCCGCGTGGTTCCACCCGTCGCCGGAGGGTCGCTGGCGGGGAACGTGTCTTCAATAGCCTTATCGACATCGTCCTCAGACTTTTCACGCGTGGGCTTCTGTTCCTTCGGGCTGGTGGCCATGTGGGTCTCCGATTGCGTTGGACATGACTGAGGCAAGCAAGGAGTATTCCGCGATTCTGTCTCCGCTCAGTGTCGCAAAGGCCGGTTGTCAGTCACTCCGGACGAACTGACGTCCTGCAGCCTCTTACAGGAGCGTTGTTATCGAAATGTTTTGAATCGGGACTGAAGAGCCCAGACGGCCGAAAACTCAGGCGGCATGAGGATTGCGAGAGAAATGAGGCGGCGTCACACCAGCCTGGTGCAACAAGCCGCTTTGCATTCCAGGGAGACGGTCATGCAAGTTACCAAAAAGGGAGTCATGTTGTCGATGCTGATTTTGGGTTTGTCGGGCGCCGCCTATGCGATGGGAGCCGGCGGTGGCGGTGAGGGTGGTGCGGGCACTGCCGGCCAGGGCGGCACCGGAATGGGCACACCGAACGCGAGTAGCGCGACGGACACGATGTCTGGCGCGTCCGGCGCGAACACGATGGGTCACTCTGGCAGCAAGTCGAAAAAGCAGATGCAGAAAAAAGGGACGATGGACTCGCCGGCCTCCAGTAGTGAAATGAAAAAGACCTACTAGGGGTGAGTTCCGCCAGTGCGCCCACCATGGCGCTTTCGCCGTCTTCGCGGTGAGCGCGATACAGATTGCAGCAATGGCGATTATTCGCGCGCATCTGGTGGTCAAAGAAAAGCAATGCGCGCATGCCACCGAAGCAGGTCACGGTGGCGCTGGAGCGGCAGATAAGCCATCCGCCTGGGATGGCTTACCGAATAGTGTTTTAGTGCTCGCTCGACCGGAAAGTCGGGTCGCTTTCCACCACGTCCTGTGTTGCTGACCAGTACGGTTCCCGGTTGTAATAGCTGTGCATCGACATGCCCCACTTTACGTCCGCCATGGTGGGCCAGTGGTCCTTGTCAAAACCGGGGTCGTCCTTGAGGCGCTGCGCCGCAATGTCGACGACGAAGCACTTCTGGTCCGTATCGAGAGTCAGCGCGCTCCACGGGATGGCGTGCAGATTCGAACCCATTCCAAGGAAGCCGCCCTCGGAAAGGACTGCATAAGCGACGCGACCGTTACGGACATCGAGCATGATGTCCGAAATCTTTCCGACGTGTTCGCCGTCGGAGGACATGACCTTGTTCCCATCGAGCGTTGCTGCGGCCATGATGTCCGGCCCCGGTCCTTCGCCAACACCACCGCCCACGATATTCGCTCCGCCTCGGGTGCGACTTTGCGGATTGATTGATCCCATGATTCACCTCCTTGAAAAATGGTGCTACAGCGATGTGCAAACTGTGTGCCCGCGCAGTCGGAAGCAGATACAGACATGGAGTCAAACTCTGGGTATCGGCGCTTTCTCAACTCTGCATTTTTCGTTTGTTATGCGCCTAAACAGAGCGGGCTGCCCAACAGGGATTTTTCCTTCTGGTTGCAATGGGTCGGCATCGGGCTCGTCGGACGCGTAAGTTGCGGGTGGGACAGCTCAGAAGCCGGCACATATCGCTGTCGATTAAAGTTCGGTGTCGCGGTCCCGCTAGCTTGCTGACCTACGCGTTCTCAGCATACAAGGACTATCCATTCGACGATGAGCCCGGACTGCACGCAGTCACGGCGTAGAATCTCCTGGTTTCGCGGGCGCCAGGCTTGTCACAGGACCAGATATGGAAATAAAGTGGATTGAAGACTTCATCGCGCTTGCCCGATATCAAAGCTTTTCACGGGCAGCGGAATTCCGGAATGTGACGCAGTCTGGCTTTAGCCGGCGAATCCAGTCGCTTGAGCAATGGGTGGGCGCTGACCTCATCGACCGGAGCAGCTTTCCCCCGACGCTGACGCCAGCAGGGCGACTGTTCCAGGAAGCAGCGGAAGACATTCTCGAAAAGCTCTTCGACACGCGGGCCATCATCCGCACCGAGCAGCGAATGGCCGGTAAGGGGCTGCAGATTGCGGCCGGCCATACCATCGCGCTGAACTTTCTGCCGGCATGGCTGAAGACGCTCACCGCGCATTTTGGCGAGGTGCGCGCTCGGGTCATTCCGACGAACGTGCACGATTCGATTCTGATGCTCGTCAACGGTAACTGCGAACTGATGTTTGCGTATCATCATCCGGAGTTGCCGCTGCATCTGGACCCGGCACGATACCAGCATCTGACCGTGGGCGTTGACACATTCATGCCGGTCTGCAGACCCAATGAACGCTCGGCGCCGGCGTTCCGGTTGCCGGGAACGGCGAATCGTCCGCTGCCGCTCATCTCCTATACGGAAACCAGCTATTTCGGCCGCTGCCTTGCGCTACTTCTGGGGCAAGCTACTGCTGCCCCGGCACTACAGCTTCATTACGAATCGGACATGGCGGAAGTGCTGAAGAAACTCGTGATGGAAGGCGAAGGCGTCGCATGGCTGCCCAAAAGTTCCATCAGCAGCGAACTCGAGTCAGGCGAACTGGTGCCTGCCGGGCGCTCCGAATGGCATCTCGAAGTCGAGTTGCGCGTGTACCGCGATGCCTCGAATCGAAGCGAATTTCTGGAGAAGCTCTGGGGACACATTCGCGCGGCCTCGCAACCCTCATGACAGGGTTTGCACGGGTTATGCGGAATTCGCATAGGCACATGCAGCAATAGCATCGACGTATTTTTGACGTTCCTTAATATCCGTCCATACACAAAAACCTGCTGATTCAGCGATGTTTTTGCCATTCATGCATCCGGTCATGTATCCCACCGCCGGACGCCATTCCTGGACGGATTCAAATGAAGAATCGCCTCACTCTGTATATTTTTGTCGGCATGGTGCTCGGCGTTGTCGTCGGATACATGTGTCACCGGTCGGTCGCGGATGCCGCTGAAGCGAAGATCATCGCCGGCTACTTTTCAATCATCACGGATATCTTTCTTCGCCTTGTGAAGATGATTATCGCGCCGCTGGTCTTTGCGACGTTGGTGTCCGGACTTGCCGGCATGGCGGGAACAAGCGACGTGCGCCGAATCGGATTCAGGTCGGTGGGATGGTTCGTTTGCGCGTCTCTCCTCTCCCTCGCTCTCGGTCTTGTCCTGGCGAACCTGTTTCAGCCAGGCGCCGGGTTACATATGGTGCAGACCAGCGCCGATGTCACGACAGGTCTGAATACCGCCGGGCTGAACTTCAAGGACTTCGTAACCCATGCGTTTCCGACGAGCATCATCGATGCGATGGCCCGAAACGACATCCTTCAAATCCTTGTCTTTTCTGTACTGTTTGGGGTCGTGCTGAGCGTCATCAAAACCGACCCGCGCGTGGCGCCGTTGATTGCAGGCGTAGATGCCCTGGTGCCCGCGATGCTGAAGCTGACCGACTACGTGATGCGCCTCGCGCCCATCGGTGTATTCGGTGCGCTCGCTGCGGCAATTACGACACACGGCCTGGATGTATTGACCACTTATGGCAAGCTCATCGGCAGCTTCTATGTCGGTCTGGCGCTTCTTTGGACACTTCTCATCATCGTTGGCTATTGCTTTCTCGGGAAACAGATTTGGACGCTGCTGAAGGCGGTTCGGGAGCCTGCGATGCTCGCTTTCTCGACGGCGAGCAGCGAAGCGGCTTATCCCCGCCTGACCGAAAAGCTCGAAGCGTTCGGCGTCGACAAAAAAGTTGTCGGGTTCACCTTGCCGCTCGGATACGCGTTCAATCTGGACGGCTCGATGATGTATCAGGCGTTCGCTGCGATTTTCATCGCACAGGCGTTCGGCATTGACATGCCACTGGGCGCCCAAATCATGATGTTGCTCGTACTCATGGTTAGCAGCAAGGGAATGGCTGGTGTTGCCCGAGGCTCGGTGGTCGTGGTTGCCGCGGTCGCGCCGATGTTCCATCTGCCGCCGTCCGGAGTCGTGCTCATTCTCGCCATCGACCAGGTCCTCGACATGGGCCGAACCGCCACGAACGTGATTGGCAACAGCATCGCAACGGCCGTCATCGCGAAGTGGGAAGCGAAGCGCTCAACGAAGCATGCGAAGCGCGCCAGCGACACTGCTTTCGTCCAGTTGCAAGGTGAGGCGGAATGAAGGAAGTGAAGGACAGTAACGTGCGCAAGTTCGGGGTCGTGGGTGGCCTGGGGCCTTTGGCAAGCGCGGACGTATTCTTCAAGCTCGTCAAATCGACTCCTGCTACCAGCGACGCGGAGCACTTCGACGTGGTATTCGAACAGCATCCTTTCGGGAGTTCGGGTGCCGAGACCGAAGCGACGACGCAACGCAAGCTCTATATCTTCGACCTGATTGGCCGTTTCGAAAAGCAAGGTGTGACGACGATTGTGCTTCCCTGCTTTCTCAGTCACACGTTTATTGATGAGCTGAAGGCAAATTCGCCGCTTCAGATTGTCGACATGGTTGAGGCTGTTCGCAGTCACGTTCGGCGCAAGTTCCCCTCTGCCCGTCGAATCGGCGTCCTCGCGTCTGACTACGCGCGCAGAAAAGGTTTGTTCGAGAAGTATTTTGCACCGCCCGAGTTCGAGCTTGTCTATCCCCGTGACCGGGAGAACCTGGACCTCGTCACCGAAGCGGTATATGGGCCTGAGGGCGTCAAAAGCGGAAACCTGAGTGGCCGACCGGCGGAGCTTTTGCGCGAAGCGTGTGAGGACCTCATCGCACAGGGCGTCAGCATCATCGTCCCGGGACTGACCGAAATCGCTCTGGTAGCGGAGGAGGTCGGCCCGATGCAGGTCCCGCTAGTCGATTCGAATCTGGCCTATGCACAATACGTCGTATCGGGACAGTATTCTTCGCCCGAAACGCTGTTCAAGGTCGGCGTGGTCGGCGGGGTTGGACCGGCGGCAACCGTCGATTTCATCCACAAGATAGTCAGGAACACGCCAGCTCAACGCGACCAGGACCATATCAAGCTGCTGGTCGAGCAGAACCCGCAGATTCCGGACCGCACTGAAAGCCTGATTGGCGATGGACCTGACCCGACCATCTCCCTTTACGCGACATGCAAGAAGCTCGAAGCCGGAGACGCGGACA
Organism: Paraburkholderia sp. SIMBA_030; assembly: GCF_046535245.1. Classification (NCBI taxonomy): domain Bacteria; kingdom Pseudomonadati; phylum Pseudomonadota; class Betaproteobacteria; order Burkholderiales; family Burkholderiaceae; genus Paraburkholderia; species Paraburkholderia sp. SIMBA_030. The sequence goes on along the minus strand of NZ_JAWRXB010000013.1, from coordinate 162,384 downwards.
TCATTGCTATCCCATGTAACACTGCTCACGCGTTCGTCGAGCGTATCCAGCCCTACCTCGGAATACCCATCGTGAACATGCTGACGGTTACTGTCCGCTACCTTCGCGAGACCTTTCCCTCGCTGCGTTCAGTCGGCGTGCTGGCGACCTCGGGTACGGTCGAGAGCGGTGTCTACGAAAAGGCGCTCATCTCACAAGGGTTGCAGCAGGTCGTTCCGGGCCCGGCTTTGCAGGCGCGAGTTATGGATGCAATTTATGGCAAGCAAGGCGTGAAAGCAGGATTCACGGCCGGGCAGTGCCAGTCCGATATCGCTGCAGCGATTGATGGACTCATTTCCCAGGGCGTGGAAGTCATCATCCTTGGCTGCACCGAGCTGCCGCTACTACTTCCGCACGCGAATTTCGTCGGTTCGAGTGGCACATCGGTCCGCCTGGTGGACCCCACGGATGTGCTCGCCCGGCAGTGCGTTGCGTACGCAACCGTGGCATCGGAATCGCACCGCCCCTAAGCGACCGACCAAATCATTCTTCGCCGACCCCGTGATGCACATGGGAGTCGGGTGTCCAACTTCGCCGGTACTTTTTTAACCTCTCGGTCGGCTCGACGACATCCGGCGCACAGAACAGAAATCACGCGACTCCCGCCTCTTTCCGGGTCACTACGCGCCCGCACGATATTCCAATCAACTTCGCTCCCGCGGCCGCTTCGGCGGCGAGGTCATGCGGAGTCATTCGTCATCTGGAGCGGGTTGCACGTTACAGCGACTCAACGGCTTCAAGTCGCGCTTGCGCTATCTGCGCAATCTGGCCGGGGTGTTGGCAATGGTACGTTCCAAACAGCTGGGAGCATAGCTGGGCAAGGGAAGCAAGGTCCACGGCCTGGTCCGCGTGCTCGACTTCGCGCGCGTTGAGTACATCGTCGAGAACCGGAGCGAGACGGCGCACGCGGATGGACTGCCTGCTACGCGAAGGCATTTGTTACGCGTCCCATTCGGGCGCGAACGGCGGAGTTACGAAGCGGTGGTCCTTCGGCAACACCGCAATGGCATGCCGGTCATCATCGTCGAGTTTCACCGCCAGCGCGTCGAGATTGGATTTCTGACTTTCGCGGCGTTGAGCCTTGGGAATAACGGCCACCCCGTCCTGTTCCAGAAGCCACGCAAGAGCAACCTGGGCAGCGGTCACGCCATGCTTGACGCCGATTCCCTGAAGTACGGGGTCGCTCGCTGCCCGGCCTTGTGCAAGCGGGGCATAGGCGACGAGTGGAATGCCTTTCTCGCGCAAGTAGCTCAGCATTTTCGACTGGTCTAGAAACGCGTGGTATTCAATCTGATGGCAGGCGATGGGTGCGCCGATTTCCTCGATGGCTGTTCGCAGCATCGTCTTGTTGAAATTGCACACACCGATTGAGCGAACTGTGCCGTTCTGCAGAAAGCCTTGCATTGTCTCCATGACGGCGCCGAGGTCCATGTCACGCGACGGCCAATGCACCATGTACAGGTCAACATAGTCGACACCCAGCTTGCCGAGGCTGGCGTCCAGCGCGCGATGGAGAGACTCCGGCTTGAGGTTCTCGTGCCATACCTTGGTCGTCAGATGCAGTTGCTTACGCGCGAGACCCGAGGCAGCAATTGCGGCGCCTACGGCTTCCTCGTTCTGATACATCTCGGCGGTGTCGATGTGTCGATATCCGAGCTCCAGTGCACTTTCGACTACCGGCTGGCAATCTCCACCCGGCATACGGTATGTGCCGAATCCGAGGCGCGGCAGTTCAATGCCCTGTGTCTTCAAAACTTCCATTGATGCACTCCCAGGCTGGTTCAGGTCCGCAGCGCAAGCCGCCGCAGCGTTCAGGCGGACAATTTCTCATTTTTTGATTGTTGAATAAAGTACGTACTGTTCAAATCACTCGTGATTAAACTATCTGAATGAGACTGGCATTGGAGGGAATATGACATTTGATGGTCGGCTGTTTTCTGGCATCACTGTGCTCGCCGCAGTCGCGGAGAGCGGCAGTTTCGTGCGCGCAGCAGACGCTCTCGGATTGTCGCCATCGGGCGTTAGCCGTGCTGTTTCACGCCTCGAGAAGCGGGTAGGCGTGCGGCTGCTTGACCGTACGACGCGCTCGCAGACGCTACTCGAGACGCGCATCATTACGGTCGCATCGCCACGGTATGTGGCTGAGCACGGGCAGCCAGGAAAACCGGAGGAGGTGAGCAAACATCAGCGAATCATGTTTTATAACCCGGTGACTGCAAAGCCCTTCGAGTGGGAGTTCCATCGGGGCAAGAAGGTCACGGAGATACCCGCAGAGGGGCGCCTCCTCGTGTCGGACGTGGAAACCATGCTCGGCGCGTGTATCGCCGGCGCTGGCATCGCCCAGGTGATGGAGATTGGCGTCGAGCAGGTAATGCGCGATGGCTTGCTCGTGGACCTCTTCCCGGACTGGTCGGACGAAAGATTTCCGCTGTACGCGCTCTTTCCGTCACGGCGCCATCGAGCTGCGAAAGTTGAGGCATTCATCAATTTTTGCATCGAGTCATTGTCGGCAGCGGCGCCCGTTAGGCACGCTCAGATACGCCCCCGTGGAGCGTCGGCAGCGAAAAAGCTAAGGCGCACACCTCATGGCGACCGTGACGATTAATATCAAAGCTGTGCATGGAGACTGTCTCGCGCGACACTGACCACTTTTTTACTTGACACCTAAACTATCGAAGCCTAAATTACCCCTCATAGCAGCATCCACATGGGGAAACGAGCATGCGCATCGTCTGTATCGGCGGCGGCCCGGCCGGGTTGTACTTCGGTTTGCTGATGAAGGGCCGGAACCCGGCGTATGAAGTCACGGTCGTCGAGCGCAACCGCCCGTACGACACATTCGGCTGGGGCGTCGTGTTCTCCGACCAGACCCTCGGCAACCTGCGCGCAGCAGACGCCCCAAGCGCCGACGCGATCCTCGACGCCTTCAACCACTGGGACGACATCGAGATCAATTTCCGCGGCAGGCAGATTCGCTCGTCGGGTCACGGCTTTTGCGGCATCGGCCGCAAACGTCTGCTGAATATCCTGCAGGCGCGCTGCGAAGAACTCGGCGTCAAGCTGGTTTTCGAAACCCAGGTAACCGACGACACCGCCTACGAAGCCGACCTGATCGTCGCCTGCGACGGCGCCAACAGCGCAATCCGCCAGAAACACGCGGCCACATACAAACCCGGCATCGATCTGCGCGATTGCCGCTTCGTCTGGCTCGGCACCAAAAAGCTATTCGACGCCTTCACCTTCGCCTTCGAAGAAACCGAATTCGGTTGGTTTCAAGCGCACGCCTATCGTTTCGACGATCAGACCTCGACCTTCATCGTCGAAACACCCGAGCGCGTGTGGCGCGCCGCCGGTCTCGACGAGATGAGCAAGGAAGACAGCATCGCCTTCTGCGAAAAACTTTTCGCGAAGTATCTGGACGGCAACGCGTTGCTATCGAACGCCGCGCATCTGCGCGGCTCGTCGCAATGGATCCGTTTTCCGCGCGTCGTCAACGAGGAATGGGTGCATTGGCGCAACAACGCCGACGGCACCCAAACACCGATCGTATTGATGGGCGACGCGGCACACACGGCACATTTCTCGATCGGCTCAGGCACCAAGCTCGCACTTGAGGATTCGATCGAACTCGCGAACAGGATCGGCGCGCACCCCGGCGGTCTGCCCGCCGCGCTGAAGCACTACACGGACGTGCGCAGCATCGACGTACTGCGTATTCAGAACGCCGCGCGCAATTCGACGGAATGGTTCGAGCACGTCGACCGCTATACGTCGTTCGAGCCAGAACAGTTCGCGTATTCGTTGCTCACACGCTCGCAGCGCATTTCGCACGAGAATCTGCGTGAACGCGACGCGCGTTACTTATCCGAATTCGAAGACTGGCTGGCGCGGCGTTCGGGCGTGGAACGCGAACCGGACAAGCATTCCGTGCCGCCGATGTTCACGCCGTTCAAGCTACGCGGCGTCACGCTGAAGAACCGCGTGATCGTCTCGCCAATGGCGCAATATTCCGCTGTCGACGGCGTCGCCGGCGACTATCACCTCATGCATCTCGGCGCCCGCGCGATGGGCGGTGCCGCACTGGTCATGACGGAAATGACCTGCGTGTCGCCGCAAGCGCGCATCACGCCCGCTTGTCCCGGCATGTATGCGCCGGAACATCTCACCGCGTGGAAACGCATCGTCGATCTCGTGCATCGCCAGTCGGACGCGAAGATCGGCATGCAGCTCGGCCATTCCGGCGCCAAGGGTTCGACCCGCGTCGCGTGGGAAGGCATCGATCAGCCGCTCGACGAAGGCAACTGGCCGCTTATATCGGCATCGCCCCAGCAATATCTGCGCGGCGTCAGCCAGCACTCCCGCGAAGCGACCCGGGGCGAGCTGCGCGAAATCGAAGCGCAATTCGTCCGCGCCACGCAAATGGCCAACGAAGCCGGCTTCGACTGGCTCGAACTGCACTGCGCACACGGCTATTTTCTGTCGAGCTTCCTGTCGCCGTTGACCAACCACCGCACCGACGAGTACGGCGGCTCGCTGGAAAACCGCCTGCGCTACCCGTTGCAGGTCTTCAAAGCAATCCGCGCGGTCTGGCCGCAAGACAAGCCGGTTTCGGTGCGCATTTCCGCTCACGATTGGGTCGACGGCGGCACGACGCCCGACGATGCGGTTGAAATTGCACGCGCGTTCAAAGCGGCGGGTGCGGACATGATCGACGTATCGTCGGGTCAGGTCAGCAAGGAAGAAAAACCCGTATTTGGCCGCATGTTTCAGACGCCGTTCGCCGATCGTGTCCGCAACGAAGCCGGCATCGCGACGATCGCGGTCGGTGCGATCTCCGAAGCCGATCACGTGAACAGCATCATCGCGGCGGGCCGTGCCGATCTATGTGCGATCGCGCGTCCGCATCTGGCGAATCCGTCATGGACCTTAAACGAAGCCGCAAAAATCGGCTATTTCGACGTGATGTGGCCCAAGCCTTACATGGCGGCAAAGTCACAGCTCGAACGTAATCTCGAACGTGAACGCGCGCAGGCTGCCGCCAATGCGGGCCTGTCGCCACAAGAACGCGCGCAACGCGCTGAGGGAACCACGTGAATACGAATACCTCGACACTGGCAGGACAGCACGCCGTCGTCACCGGCGGCGGCAGCGGCATCGGCGCGGCAGTCGCCGAAGCGCTGCTGCGCGCCGGCGCGCGTGTCACCTTGATGGGCCGCAACCCGCAGCGTCTCGATACCCAGCGGGAAAAATTCGAAGCGCTCGGCGAGGTCGCCTGCATCAGTGCGGATGTCGCGAGCGAAGACTCGGTCGAACAAGCATTCGCTCAAGCCGGCGCAATCGACATCCTTGTCAACAATGCAGGCCAGGCGCAAGCCGCCCCATTTACGCATACCGATATGGCGCTCTGGCAGCGCATGCTCGACGTCAACCTCACCGGCGTATTCCTCGGCACGCGCGCTGCCTTGCCGGGCATGCTCGAACGCGGCCACGGCCGCATCGTCAATGTCGCGAGCACGGCGGGACAGATCGGCTACGCGTACGTCGCCGCCTACTGCGCCGCGAAACACGGCGTGATCGGCCTGACGCGTTCGCTCGCCGTGGAAGTCGCGACGAAAGGTGTGACGGTCAACGCGGTATGTCCGGGCTACACCGAGACCGAACTGCTGCACGCATCGCTCGAACAGATCACCAGCAAGACCTCGCGCACCGAACAGCAGGCACGCGAAACGTTGCTGCGCTCGAACCCGCAGCGTCGCTTCGTCAGTCCTGAACAGGTGGCCAACGCCGTGCTCTGGCTCTGCCAACCCGGCTCGGACGCCATTACGGGCCAATCCATATCCATCTCCGGCGGAGAAGTAATGTGACCAAGTCAACGAACATCAAAAAGCCCGCGGCGGCAGAGGCTAAACCGCCGCGCAAAGGCGTTGCCAAACCTGCGGAGAACGTCGTGGATCTGGAAATGAGCACGGGCGCCGATAGTCACATGGGTTTGCGTTTGTGGCTGCGCATGCTGACCACGACCAATCTCGTGCAAGCAGAACTGCGCAAGCGCCTGCGCAACGAATTCGACACCACGCTGCCGCGTTTCGACCTGATGGCGCAACTCGAACGTCATCCTGAAGGCCTGAAGATGACCGAACTGTCGCGCCGATTGATGGTGACGGGCGGCAACGTCACCGGCATTACGGATCAGCTCGAAAAAGAAGGGCTCGTTTCGCGGGATACGGATCCGAACGATCGCCGCTCGATCAGCGTCTGCCTGACGCCCGCGGGCCGCAAGGCGTTCGACAAGATGGCAGTCGCGCACGAGCAATGGGTCGTCGAGTTGTTCGGCGGCCTGAGTCTCGATGAGAAATCGCGTACCCATCAGCGCCTCGGCAAGCTCAAGCAACATCTGCTCGACAGTCTGAAAGACTGATAGGAGACTTCCATGACACGATCCAACGCCGACGCACTGCTGGCCGGCAATCGTCTGACGCTCACCGGTTACGAGGCGCAGCACTTCGGCTGGTCGGTCGCCGGCAAGATCGCGACGATCACGCTGAACCGGCCCGAGCGCAAGAATCCGCTCACCTTCGAATCGTATGCGGAGTTGCGCGACCTGTTCCGGCAACTCGCCTATGCGACCGACGTAAAAGCCGTGGTGCTTCACGGCGCAGGCGAGAACTTCTGCTCCGGCGGCGACGTGCACGACATCATCGCGCCGCTGATCGATCTGCCGATGCCGGAACTGCTGCTGTTCACGCGCATGACCGGCGATCTCGTCAAAGCCATGCGGCATTGCCCGCAGCCTGTGATTGCCGCGGTCGACGGCGTTTGTGCCGGCGCCGGCGCGATTCTCGCCATGGCATCCGACCTGCGGCTCGGCACCGCGCGCAGCAAGCTTGCCTTTCTGTTCTCGCGAGTGGGTCTCGCAGGTTGCGACATGGGCGCCTGCGCGATCCTGCCGCGCATCATCGGCCAGGGACGCGCCGCCGAATTGCTCTTCACCGGCCGCTCGGCCAGTGGCGACGAAGGCTATGCATGGGGTTTCTACAATCGTTTGTGCGAACCGGCAGCGCTCCTCGAAGAAGCACACAAGCTCGCTTCAGACCTGGTTGCCGGTCCGACTTTCGCGCACGGCATCACGAAGAAGATGCTGCACCAGGAATGGAGCATGAGCGTCGATGAAGCGATCGAATCGGAGGCGCAAGCGCAAGCGATCTGCATGAGCACCCGCGATTTCGAGCGCGCCTATAGCGCGTTTGCCGCGAAGTCGCGCCCAGTGTTCGAAGGAGATTGAGTTGAGCGCTCACGTAGATCCGCACAGCGCGCTGGCGTGGCCGTTTTTCGAACCGCGTCATCGCGAACTGGCCGCCGGTATCGAGGCATGGTCTCGCACGCATCTCGCGCACGTCGAACACGATGACGTCGATGCCGCCTGCCGCAAGCTCGTCCGTGAACTCGGCGCGGCCGGCTGGCTGAAATACGGCGTCGGCGGCGTCGCGTATGGCGGGCATGGCGACACCATCGACACCCGCGCCGTTTGCCTGCTGCGCGAAACGCTCGCCAAACATTCCGGTCTCGCGGATTTCGCTTTGGCAATGCAGGGGCTCGGGTCAGGCGCGATCTCGCTCGGCGGCACGCATGAGCAAAAGACGCGCTACTTGCCGCGCGTGGCGAACGGCACGGCGATTGCCGCGTTCGCTTTGTCGGAGCCGCAAGCAGGATCGGACGTCGCCGCGATGGCGCTTGCCGCCCGCGAAGACGGCGACGCCTATGTGCTCGACGGCGACAAGACGTGGATTTCGAACGGCGGCATCGCCGATTTCTATGTGGTGTTCGCCAGAACCGGCGAAGCGCCCGGCGCACGCGGCATCAGTGCATTCATCGTCGATGCCGATACGCCGGGGCTGGACATCGCCGAACGCATCGACGTGATCGCGCCACACCCGCTCGCGCGTCTGCACTTTGCCGGCGCGCGCGTGCCGCGCAGCCAGATGCTCGGCGCACCAGGCGAAGGTTTCAAACTCGCGATGCGTACGCTCGATATTTTTCGCACGTCGGTGGCGGCGGCGTCGTTAGGCTTCGCACGTCATGCGATGGCCGAGGGTCTCGCTCGCGCAGCGTCGCGCAAGATGTTCGGTCAGACACTCGGCGATTTTCAACTGACCCAGGCGAAGCTCGGACAAATGGCGTTGACGATCGACAGCAGCGCGTTGCTGGTCTATCGCGCGGCATGGTTGCGCGATCAGGGCGAAAACGTCACGCGTGAAGCCGCGATGGCGAAGTGGCACGCGAGCGAAGGCGCGCAGCAGGTGATCGACGCCGCCGTGCAACTGTTCGGTGGCATGGGCGTGCAGAGCGGCACGGCCGTCGAGATGCTGTATCGCGAGATTCGGGCGTTGCGGATCTACGAAGGCGCGACTGAAGTGCAGCAGTTGATTGTCGGCCGCGACCTGCTTAAGGCGCACGCTGCTGCCCTCAAGGACAACATTGAGGACAACACGAAATGAGCACGCGCTTCGAAAGGCCCGTTCGCATCCGCTTCTCGCACTGCGATCCGGCGGGCATCGTGTTCTTTCCGCAATATCTGGTGATGACCAACGCGCTGGTCGAAGACTGGTTCAACGAAGCCCTGCATATCGACTACGCGCACATGATCGCGCAGCGCCGCGTCGGCTTGCCGATCGTCAAGCTCGATTGCGAGTTTTCGCGGCCGAGCCAGATGGGTGAAACGATCACGCTCTCGCTCGCCGTGCTTGCGATCGGACGCCGCTCGCTAAGCATCGATATCGTCGGCTATTGCGGCGACGAAACCCGCTTCCGCGCGAAGCAGGTGCTCGTAACGACCTCGCTCGAAAGCGGCACATCCATCGACATCCCCGCCGACATCGCGAGCGCGCTCGCGAAGTTTGCCCCACAGCCTGAACCCATCGAGGCGCAACGCTCATGAAAACAGCACTCCTCCCCGCCGGTTGGGTCAAGCCGCGCGGTTATGCGAACGGCGTCGCCGCCACCGGCACGCAAGTGTTCATCGCCGGCCAGATCGGCTGGGACGAACAGGCGCGTTTCCAGACCACCGACTTCGCCGCCCAGGCCATTCAGGCGCTCAAAAACATCGTGGCCGTACTGCATGAAGCGGGCGGTTCGCCGCATCATCTGGTGCGCCTGACGTGGTACGTCACCGACAAACGCGAATATCTGGCATCGCTGAAAGACATCGGCCGCGCGTTTCGCGAGTTGATCGGCGACTACGACATCGCGATGAGCGCGGTCCAGGTCGTCGCGTTACTCGAAGACGAGGCCAAAGTCGAGATCGAAGCGACAGCAGTGATCCCCAACTAAGCCAACCGAAGCGCAATCAAGCCGGCTCAACACCCGGGAGACCATGATGGAACCGTCAGCACACGTCGATACCTTCGCGCGCGACAATCTTCCGCCGCAGGATCAATGGCCCGTTTTTCTGCTCGACAATCCCGACGTTGCATACTCCGCGCGCTTGAACTGCGCGACGGAATTGCTGGACCGGAGCATCGAAGCGGGCCATCGCGATCACCCGGCAATCTGGTCCGAGGTGGACGGCAAGCCTCAAGCCACCACCTACGGCGAGCTCCTCGCGCTGGTGAACCGCAGTGCGCATGTGCTGGTCGACGAGATGGGGTTGCAACCGGGCAACCGCGTGCTGCTGCGCGGGCCGAACACGTTGCAAATGGCCGTGACCGCACTCGCCGCGCTGAAGGCGGGCCTCGTCGTGGTGCCGACCATGCCGTTGCTGCGCGCGAAAGAACTGAAGCAGATCATCGACAAGGCGCAAGTCGGCGCGGCGTTATGCGATGCCCGTCTAACCGAGGAACTGGCGCGCTGCATCGATCCTCAAGACGAGTTCTATTGCTCGGGCCTGAAGCAAACTCGTCTGTTCCATGACGACACCGCCGATTCTCTCGAGACGCTCGCGATCAACAAGCCGGACCAGTTCACCGCGTGCGACACCGCCGCCGACGACGTCTGCCTGATCGCTTTCACCAGCGGCACGACCGGCGCACCCAAGGGCTGCATGCACTTTCATCGCGACGTCCTGGCGATGTGCGACCTGTTTCCGCGTCACGTGTTGAAACCGTCTTCGAGCGATATCTTTTGCGGCACGCCGCCGCTCGCCTTCACGTTCGGGCTCGGCGGCATGCTGTGCTTTCCGCTGCGCGTCGGCGCGTCGACGGTGCTGATCGAGCGGCTCACGCCCGAGACCTTGCTGCAGACTGTCGAGCGCTTTCACGCCACCATCATGTTCACCGCGCCGACGTTCTACCGTCAGATGGCGCCGCTGGTTGCGCATCACGACGTGTCGAGCCTGCAAAAGACGGTGTCGGCGGGTGAAGCGTTGCCGGATTCGACGCGTCATCTTTGGCGCGACGCCACCGGCATCGACATGATCGACGGGATCGGCGGCACTGAACTGATCCATATTTTCATTTCGGCGCAGGGCGAAGAGATTCGTCCGCATGCAATCGGCCGCGCGGTGCCCGGCTACGTCGTCCAGGCGGTGGACGATGCGATGCAACCGGTCCCGCCCGGCACGATCGGCAAACTCGCGGTGCGCGGACCGACCGGCTGCCGCTATCTGGCCGACGAGCGGCAAGCGAAGTTCGTCCGCGACGGCTGGAACCTGCCCGGCGACTCGGTCTACCTGGACGAAGACGGCTATGTGTTCTACCAGGCCCGCGCCGACGACATGATCGTCTCCGCCGGGTACAACATCTCCGGCCCGGAAGTGGAAAGCGTGCTGATGCAGCATGACGCGGTGGCCGAATGCGGCGTGGTCGGCGTACCGGACGAAACGCGCGGACAGATCGTCAAGGCGTTCGTGGTGCTGAACCCGGGTTACGCGCCGGGTGACAAACTGGTCGCGCAGCTGCAGGATTTCGTGAAAAATAGCGTGGCGCCGTATAAGTATCCACGCGTCATTGCTTTCATCGACGCGCTGCCGCGTACCGAAACCGGCAAGCTCAAACGCTTCGCGTTGCGTGCGATGAACTTCTGAGCTGAGGCTGACGGACGGCCTCAACTCGCGAGCCGATGCCGGGCGACCAGGAATTCGTAGTTGTAGTCCGGCATTCCCCGGGCTAGACTCGAAAATCCCCATTGCCATCAACGAGTTGCCGATGTCTCGCGAAGCGGCGGCGCGTCCGGCATCCGACTGAGCGCGGCAAAGGAGTTCCCTGCATGACCCATTCCATCCACGGCAACAAACGCTGGCTGGCGCTGATTGTTCTGTGCCTCGGCGTGCTCATGATCGTGCTCGATACGACGATAGTGAACGTTGCACTGCCTTCGATCGCGGCGGATCTCGGCTTTAGCGAGACTTCACTGGTGTGGGTGGTCAACGCCTACATGCTCACGTTCGGCGGCTGTTTGCTGCTGGGCGGCCGGCTCGGCGATCTGTACGGGCACCGCAAACTGTTCCTCGGCGGCATCACGCTGTTCACGCTAGCGTCGCTCGCGTGCGGCATGGCGAACTCGCAAGTGCTGCTGGTGTGCGCGCGCGCCGTTCAAGGTTTGGGCGGTGCGATCGTCTCCGCCGTTTCGCTGTCGCTCATCATGAATCTGTTCACCGAGCCCGGCGAACGCGCGAAAGCGATGGGCGTCTACGGTTTCGTCTGCGCGGGCGGCGGTAGCATCGGCGTATTGCTCGGCGGTCTGCTCACCAATCTGCTGAGCTGGCACTGGATCTTTCTCGTCAATCTGCCGATCGGTATCGCCGTCTACGCGTCATGCATCGCGCTGTTGCCGTCGGCACGCGGCCACGCGCACGGCGAACGGCTCGACGTCGCCGGCGCCTTCACGGTCACCGTTTCGCTAATGCTGGCGGTGTACGCGGTCGTGAACGGCAACGAAGCAGGCTGGACCTCGCTACAGACGCTCGGTCTGCTGTTCGCGGCGCTGGTGCTGCTCGCCGTGTTTCTCGTCATCGAAGCGCGCGTGCAGCATCCGCTGATGCCGCTCGGGCTGTTCCGCCTGCGCAATGTCGCGACCGCCAATGTGGTCGGCGTGCTGTGGGCGGCGGCGATGTTCGCGTGGTTCTTCATCTCAGCGTTGTATCTGCAGCGCGTGCTCGGCTACCGGCCGTTGCAGGTTGGGCTCGCGTTTCTGCCCGCTAATCTGATCATGGCGTTCTTCTCGCTGGGTCTGTCGGCGCGGGTGGTGATGCGCTTCGGCCTGCGGGTGCCGCTCGCCGTCGGTCTGCTAGTCGCGGCGGCGGGACTTGCGCTGTTTGCGCGCGCGCCGGTCAACGGCAGCTTCGTGCTCGACGTGTTGCCCGGCATGATGCTGCTCGGCTTCGGCGCGGGCATTGCATTCAATCCCGTGCTGCTGGCCGCGATGAGCGACGTCGATCCGAGCGATTCGGGCCTCGCGTCCGGGATCGTCAATACGTCGTTCATGATGGGCGGTGCGCTCGGTCTCGCGGTGCTCGCGAGTCTCGCGGCCGCGCGCAGCAGCGCCGTGCAGGCTTCCGAAAACGCGATGACGGCGCTCAACAGCGGCTATCACGTCGCGTTCCTGTTCGGGGCGATTTTCGCGGCTGCGGCGGGCGTTCTTGGCGGATTGCTGCTGCGGCCAGGGCAACAGGCAAATGCGGACGCCCACGGCCAGGACGCGTCGGCACCCGCACATTCACAGCGCACAGAGAATAAGGCGGCCACGCCAAACTACTAACCCCCACCTGAACTGGCGGCCATCTCGGACCATCGCAAAACCGCAAGCGCGATCAAATGCGCCGGAGCGCAACTGGCTATGCTGGCTTCATGCTGACATGAGAGCCGATATGAACCCTGTCGGAAGAGCACTCTGGTTTATCGAAAGCCACTTTGCCCGCGAGTTGTCGCTCGACGAGATCGCCGGCTGTGGATGCGTGTCGCGCTTTCACATGGCGCGCGCATTCGAAGCGGCCACGGGGTTTCCGGTCATGCGCTATGTCCGCGCGCGTCGCTTGAGCGAAGCAGCACGACGTCTCGCCAACGGCGCACCGGACATTCTGGCGGTCGCACTCGACGCCGGCTACGGTTCTCACGAGGCATTCACGCGCGCGTTTCGCGAGCAGTTCGGGCTCACGCCCGAAGCGCTGCGCGCGTGTGGTCATTTCGACAATCTTGCCATCGTGGAGCCGATCAAAATGGACCAGACCCTTCTTGCCCATCTCGAACCGCTGCGTTTCGAAGACGGCAAACCGTTCCTCGTCGCGGGCCTGAACGAGCGCTACTCCTGCGACTCCAGTCAGGGCATTCCCTCGCAATGGCAGCGCTTTGGCGCTTACTACGGCAAGGTGCCGGCGCAAGTGGGCGGCGTCGCCTACGGCGTTTGCTACAACGCCGACGACTCGGGCAATTTCGATTATCTGTGCGGCGTCGAAGTCAGCGACTTCTCGGCGCTGCCGGCCGAATTGAGCCGCGTGCGCATTCCCGCACAGCGCTATGCGGTATTCAGCCATCGCGAGCATATCTCGACGATCCGGCGCACCTGGAACACGATCTGGAATCAGTGGCTGCCGGCGTCGGGACATGTGCCCGCCGATGCGCCGAACTTCGAGCGCTATGACGAGAAGTTCGATCCCGTCAGCGGAATGGGCGGGCTCGAGATCTGGTTGCCGTTGAAGGCCTGATTTGCACGTTCACAGCCTGCCAGCTTCATCACGGCGATGCACGAGCGCGGTGCGGCGCCGGTAAGCGCTAGTGACGCAGGCGTATGCGTCGCGCCGTCTGTCGGTGATCCTCGACAGCTATACCGTGTACCGCGATTTATGGATCGTCGATGCGTCGGGCGACGTGGTTGCAAACGGACGGCCCGATACGTACGCGGTGCACGGGCGCAATGTCGCCGACGCGCGCTGGTTTCGCGAGGCGATGAAAACGCCTTCCGGCGCGGATTTTGTCACGGGCGATATCGAAGCGCTGACGCTGTTGAAGCACGCACAGGTCGCGACCTATGCCACGGCGATTCGCGAAAACGGCGCGGTCGACGGTAAGCCGCTCGGCGCGCTGGTGATCTTTTTCGACTGGGCGCCGCAGGCATCGGCGGTCGTCAAGGGTGTGCGGCTCACGGACGAAGAATGGCGCCGCACGCGCTGCATGATCGTCAACGCGTCGCATCGCGTAATTGCCAGCTCGGACGACAAGGGCGTGCTCGAAGAACAGTTTCGCCTGACGACCGACGGCAAGCCGACTGGCTTCTATCGGTTGACGGATGGCCGCACCGTATCGTTCGCCGCCACGCCTGGCTACGAAAGCTATCGCGGACTGGGATGGTATGGCGTGGTGGTGCAATCGCCGCCGGTTTGAGCGTTCGCTTTGGGCGAGGCGTTACACGTAGCGCCTGCCTGCGCGCCGCTCCATGCTGTCGAGCACGGCGTGATGGATCATCACCGGACGCTCGCGTTCATTCCGCTCGTTGACGAATTCCGCATCGAGCCGATCCGGCGCGCCGCATACAGAATCGTAATCTCGACATACGCTTGCTTGCTCTGTCATATTGGAAATAGCCGTCTGCTGGCCAGGACAACACGATAAACGCTACGATGCAGGTTTCATCCGAAGCCGATGCGTACCCGCAAAACTTCGATCGACATTCAAAACCGACCGAGCACCTTCCCTTGACCATCCACATCCGCTCTGCCCACACGTCCGACGCCGCTCTGATTCTGCGCTTCATCACCGAACTCGCGGTGTATGAGAAAGCGGAGCACGAGGTTGTCGCTACCGTCAAAGATATCGAAGCGAGCCTGTTCTCGGCCGAATCCACCGCGAAAGCTTTGATCTGCGAGATGAACGGCGAGCCGGTTGGCTTCTGCGTCTATTTCTTTTCTTATTCGACGTGGCTCGGCAAGCAAGGGCTTTATCTGGAAGACCTGTACGTGTCGCCGAAGTCGCGCGGCAGCGGCGCGGGCAAACAGATGCTGCGCCACCTCGCACGCATTGCATGCGATACGGGCTGCGGCCGCTTCGAATGGAGCGTGCTCGACTGGAATGAACCCGCGATCGGCTTCTACAAATCGATCGGTGCGAGCGCACAGAGCGAGTGGGTCCGCTACCGGTTGGCGGGCGACGCGCTCAAGGCGTTTGCAGATGGCGATGCGTGAGGGTTTTGGTCGGGGCACTAACGCGTTGCGCCGCCGCTAACTATTTCGTCGCGCCGTCCGCCGCTGCTGCGACTTCGAACGCGTCGCCAGTGGCAAAGAATGTTCCGCCTGCAACGTAATGGCATGTCCGCAGATCCGGATCGTCGCCGAAGTGCCAGCGGTTGTTCGAATACACGCGGCTATCCGCGTACGCCGCCACGACTTCGCCGATGATCAGATCGTGCCGCTGGCTATCGTCCGGAATCACCTTGCATTCCATCCACGTGATGCAGCCGGCCAGCATCGGTACGTCGATGTTTTGCGCCGGGAATGTTTCGAGGTCGAAGGCGGCGAACTTGTCGAGTTCGGCGCCCGCGTTCGAACCCACCGCCAGCGTCTGCGCGGCAAAAGCGCGGCTCGGCAGTTGCAATCCGAACACGCCGCTCGCTTCGATCAGTTGCCGCGTCAGCGTGCGGCTGTCCACCACCACGACGACCTTCGGCGGGTTGAAATCGAGCGGCATCGCCCACGATGCCGCCATCACGTTCGAGCGCCCGTCGTGCGCGCTGGTGATGATCGTGACCGGTCCATGATTCAGTAATTGCGTCGCCCTCGGCAATGCCACGGCCTCTCGAGTGCCTTTCATACGTCCTTTCCGCGTCGATGGATTGGGTCGATTGTAGCGGGCCGCACGCGGCGTCGCAGCGATGCTGAAGTTCGCGCTGAAAGCCGACGAGAAATCCGGCGCGCAGCTGATGGTGTGGTGGGACGGCGACCGCGCGGCCCGTGTGCTGGTGCGCGACGCCGAAGCGTTGAAGCTGGACTGGGAACCCAGCGGATTCAGGACGGCAGCCGCCTGGCCGCCGCCCAAGCTTGCATCAATGCGTGGCTTTACCGTTGGGCAACACATCCAACGGTTTGTGCTGTTCCTCGCCGAGCCCTGGGAAGAACACGTTCCAGGCGGCGCGCACACCTTGCGCCGCCGTGGCCTCCGCGCTGATCGATTCGGTCTGCTCGCCTGCGGGAACGCTCGCCGGATCGGCGGACAGGCCGCGCCAGTGCGTGAATACCAGCAGCGGTTTTTCGGTCCATACGCCGTCGCCGAATTTCGCAAATGCAGTGTCCCCGCTCGTCAACTGCACCTCGTACCAGCCTTCACGGACAGGCGTATGGACGGCAAGCTCAAACCATGGGGTCGGTTCGATTTCCTTCATGTCTTCTCCGGTCTGATAAATCGTCATCGACAATCACAAAGGCATTCTTCATGCCCGAGCCCGGCAGCGGCCCGGCGAGCGCGCCCACATTTCAAGCGATGGTGCAGTGCGGCGCGCTGAGCATGACCTGCGGGCGATTCGCCAAGCTCGCGCACCTGGAAAATCGCCACGCATAATCGACACGATAGCGCGACATCGGCCGCGCGGACAAACGTAAAAGCTTACGCGACGCGTGCACCCGCCATCTTGCCCGCCAGGCCGGCAAGAATCGCCTGCTGCAAGCGCTCGATCCACTGCTTTTGCAGCGGTGCCCGGTTTTTCGCCGACGGCGCCGGCGCCGCTCGCGGTGGACTGATGAGTGAGCGGACCAACGATTCCGAGCAACGCTGCTGGACCTATCAAATGCGCTTGATCTGGATCTTTTTTACATACCACGTTTGCCGTATCGTTCTCTCTGACAATCGACCGATTGAACCAGGGAGAGCAGACATGGAACCCAGACGTAACGCGTTCGGCCAGCCGATCGGCGCACCGGTGCCGGGCTGGAACGGCGCGCGGGCGCCCGGCCGCGAGCCGCTGGCGGGCCGCTATTGCCGGATCGAACCGGTGGACGTCGAACGCCACGCCGAAGACCTCTACGACGCATACAGCTCGGCAGCCGATGGCCGCGACTGGACCTATCTGATGGTCGGACCGTTCGAGAGTCTCGCCGCGTATCGCGAGCATTTGACACGCATGGCGGCGTCTGCCGATCCGCTGCACTACACGGTGATCGATCTGGCGACCGGCAAGGCTGTCGGCACCCTCGCGCTGATGCGTATCGACCGCGCGAACGGCGTGATCGAAGTCGGGCACGTCACGTATTCGCCGCGCCTGAAGCGCACCCGCATCGCCACCGAAGCGATGTTCCTGCTAATGCGCCACGTGTTCGACGACCTCGGCTATCGCCGCTTCGAATGGAAGTGCGACTCGCTCAACGGTCCATCACGGACGGCGGCGCTGCGCTATGGGTTCACGTTCGAAGGCATCTTCCGCCAGGCGATCGTCTATCGCGAACGCAATCGCGATACCGCGTGGTTCTCGATAGTCGACGGCGAACGGTCCGCGCTGCTTCCGTGCTACGCACGTTGGCTCGACGCCGGCAACTTCGATGCGCAGGGTCAGCAGATTGAACGGCTGGCGGATCTGATCGCGCAACAGCGGGCGGCGGCGAGTGAAGGGGGTCAATAAGCTGCGAGCCGGCAACGACATATAACCCGCACGGCGCGCGACGACTCAGGTACCACCTGCCGCGCGCCGCAAGACAATGGTCGGCTGGCCTTTGTACGTCGTGCGAAGCCGCTCGCGATAGCCGCACTTATCCGCGACGCGCAGCGACGGCAGATTTTCCGGCGCGATGATGCAGGCGGTTTCGGCGTCCGGCCACTGCCGGTCGGCCCAGCTCAGCGCAGCGCGCACGGCTTCAGTCGCGTAGCCGCGGCCATGCACCGCCGGATCGAGAGCCCAGCCGATCTCAGGGGTGCCCATCAGCGAAGGCTCGATCTCGCGGTGGTAGTCGGCAAAGCCGACTTCGCCGAGGAACCTGCCGCTCTCCTTTTTTCGAACCACCCAGTAGCCATAACCCAACATCGCCCAGTGCCCGGCGTAACGCAGCAGGCGCGCCCAGACTTCTTCGCGCGTGAACGGCTTGCCGCCGATGTAGCGGATCACCTCGGGATCGGACCACATCGCATAGCTTTCAAGGAAATCGTCGCGCGTGTGCGGACGCATGATCAGACGGTCGGTGGTGAGGATAGCGGGGGTGGACATTGAAGAGGGGCGAGTTGGTTGGGTTGGGAGACTTTGAAGCGTTGAAGGAGTGCGTGGGATGATCGCATATGTATTGACCACGTAGACTACGCACATCCGCTGCACGACGCAGCGCAAGACCCAACAGGAGCGGCACGCGATGAAAGCGATTCAGTTCAAGACTTTTGGCAGCCCCGAGGTGCTCGAATACGTCGATCTGCCGACGCCGCAAGCCGACGCCGACAACGTTGTCGTGCAGGTCAAGGCGGCCTCGGTAAACCCGAGCGACGTCAAGAACGTATCCGGCCATTTCGAACACACAGTACTGCCGCGCACGCCGGGCCGCGACTTCAGCGGCGTGGTGGCGGATGGACCCCAGCAATGGCTCGGCGCCGAAGTGTGGGGCACCGGCGGTGACATCGGCTTCACGCGCGACGGCACGCATGCCGGGTTCATCAAGATTCCGCTCGGCGCGCTGTCGCGCAAGCCCGCGACACTCAGCCACGCCGAGACGTCGGCGATCGGCGTGAATTTTGTGGTCGCCTGGCTCGGCACGGTCGAATACGCACGATTGCAAGCGGGCGAATCCATCGCGGTAATCGGTGCGGGCGGCGGGGTCGGCGGCGCGGTGGTGCAGATCGCGAAAGCGCGCGGCGCTCGCGTGATCGCCGTCGACCGTCATCCGCTTTCTGCCGATTCGCCCGCGGGCCGCCTCATCGACGACTACGTGCCATTCGACGAACATGTGACCGAGCGCGTCAAGGCGCTGACCGGTGGCGCTGATGTCGTGTACGACACGGTCGGCGGTGTGGCGTTCGAGACCGCACTGAGTCTCGCCAAACGCCGTGGCCGGGTGCTGGAAATCAGCGGGACCGGCAAGCGCCGCGTCGAGTTCGACCTGATCGATTTCTATCACAACGAAACGCAACTGCTCGGTGTGGATAGCGCGAAGCTGGGCGTCGCCGAATCGGCACCGTTGATGACCGCGTTAGTGGAAGGCTTCGAAAGCGGCAAGCTGCAAGCACCGGCTATCGCTCAGCAGTTCACACTCGAGCGCGCACGCGATGCGTACGAAGCGGTGGCCGCGGGCACGCGCGGCCGCGTCGTCATCACGATGCAGTAGCGAGCGCCGTCCGGAATTCAAGAAAAGCTTTGCCTCGGAGAATGAGATGTCTGAAGAATATGAAGTGCATGGCCCGCACGACCACGCGGTCGAACACGCCGGCCACCACGACGCCGATCCGTTCGCGAGCCGCATGGCCGTGATGACGGCGATCCTCGCGACGATCGGCGCGCTGTGCGCGTACCAGAGCGGCAATAGCGAAAATCTGGCGCTGTACTACAAGAACGAAGCCGCCATCAAGAAGACCGAGGCGTCGAATCAATGGAGTTACTACCAGGCCAAGGGCGAGAAGCAGAATCTCGCTGAACTCGGCGCGGCGTTGTCGATCGCCAATACCGATGCGCACGCCAAGTTCGCCGCCGACGTCGAAAAATACACGCAGCAGAAAGAGCCGATCCGCGCGAAGGCTGAAGCGATCGAGAAGGAGGTCGTGCTGAACGACGCTAAAAGCGAGGCGCTTCTGCATGGCCATCATCGATGGGCGCAGGCCACCACACTGATCCAGGTCGCGATCGCGATGAGCGCGATCACGTTGCTCACGCGCAAGAACTGGCTGCGCAATCTGTCGTTCGGTGTCGCGACGGCGGGCGTGCTGATGAGCGTCTGGGCGTTTTTCTCGGCGTGATGCGTGCGCCGGCGGGCAAGCGCAGCTTGATCGTCGCATTGGGTGTACGGCAGTTGATACGGTAACACCGGTACTTTTCGCTTCGCCGCTCAATGCGCCATCTCACGCGCCCGCGCGAGCAACAACTCGCGCTCGCGCGCATTGCGCGTCATCGCCGCGGCGCGTTCGAATTCGGCGCGCGCCTCGGCCACGCGCCCGAGCTTCGCCAGCAGATCGCCGCGCACACTCGGTAACCAGTGGTAGTTCGCGAGCGTCGCATCGGCAGCGAGTGCGTCGACGATCTCCAGACCGGCGGCCGGCCCGAACGCCATACTCACCGCCACCGCGCGATTCAACTCGACCACCGGCGACGGCGCCACCTGCGCCAACGCGTCATACAGCGCGACGATCTGCGCCCAGTCCGTATCCTCGGCACGCCGCGCGCGCGCATGACACGCGGCCAGCGCAGCTTGCAGCGCATACGGTCCGCTCGCGCCGCCGAGCGCGTGGGAGCTGGCGAGCGCGGCCATCCCGCGACGGATCAGGAGCGGATCCCAGCGGCTGCGGTCCTGGTCGAGCAACAGCACCGGACGGCCCTCGGCATCGGTACGCGCATGCGTGCGCGACGCCTGAATCTCCATCAACGCGACGAGCCCGTGCACCTCGCTTTCGTCCGGCACGAGACCGCTCAGCACCCGCCCAAGCCGTAGCGCTTCCTCGCAAAGCGACGGACGCATCCAGTCTTCGCCGGCGGTCGCCGAATAGCCTTCGTTGAAAATCAGATAGATCACTTCGAGCACCGACGCGAGCCGCGGCGCACGTGCATCCGCTTGCGGCACTGCGAACGGCACCTTGGCCGCCGACAGCGTGCGCTTGGCCCGCACGATGCGCTGCGCGATGGTCGGCTCGGGCACAAGGAACGCGCGCGCGATTTCGTCCGTGGTGAGGCCGCCGAGCAGGCGCAGCGTCAGCGCGACGCGTGCATCGGTCGACAACACCGGGTGACACGCGGTGAACACCAGCCGCAACAGATCGTCGCCGATATCGTCGGCACGCGCGGCATCGAGGGCATCGACGAAATCCGGCACGAGGTGAGCCTCCTGCGCATCGAGATCGTGGCCGAGCTCTTCGCGCTTGCGGGCATGCAGCGCTTCCTGGCGCAAGCGGTCGAGTGCGCGGTTCTTCGCGGTCGCCATCAACCACGCTCCCGGGTTATCGGGCACGCCCGCGTCGGGCCAATGTTCGAGCGCCGCCACCAACGCGTCCTGCGCCAATTCTTCTGCCAGCCCCACGTCGCGCACGATCCGCGCGACGTGGGCGATGACTTTGGCGGACTCGATCCGCCAGACCGCCTCGATGGCACGATGTGTGGCCGCTGTCGTCACGGCCTCAGCCCGCCGCCTTGGCGTTCGGGTCCATATGGATCAGCTCCCAGATGTGCCCGTCGATATCTTCGAAGCCGTGTCCGTACATGAAGCCATGGTCCTGCGGCGCGCGCGGCGCCGTGCCGCCGGCGAGGTTCACGTAGATCTGCTTGTGCATGTGAAGTCCATTAATCGAGTAATGCACGGGCTGCACGGGCGCTGAGGTGCTTCAGATCAGCGCCTGGTCGCGTTCAGTTCGCGAAAGCGCTCCACTTCGGGACTGGGCTCGAAGTCTTCGAGTTCATAGAGTTGCCGAACTTCGATTTCGCCGTCGGCGTGCTCGCCGAACGGCGCGGGAAAACGCCGCGCCCATTCCATCGCTTCTTCGCGCGTACGCACCTGGATCAGCGTGTAGCCGGCAATCAGTTCCTTGGTTTCCGCGAACGGGCCGTCGAGCACCGTGCGCTTGCCACCGCTGTAGCGGATGCGCCAGCCTTTGAAACTCGGTTGCAAGCCGGTCGCGTCGAGCAGCACACCAGCCTTTGCCAGTTCTTCGTGGTACGTGCCCATCGCGGCCATCAGGGATTCGTCGGGCGGGCCGCCGGCTTCGCTGACGGCGGTCGCCTTCACTATGATCATGAATCGCATCGCAGGTACTCCTTTCGTTGTGAGTGGCAAGCCGCAGCTTGTTTGCTGGCTCCTTACTCACACGACGAGCGGTACGCGACCGGATCGACATCAATTTTCGAAGTCCAGGGAAAACCCTGGACCAATAGCGCCGACGCTTAGTGTGCGTGCGGCTTACTCGAAACAAGGTCCGAGCTTGCGGACTTCGACCGTGCACCACGACGCCGCCGGGCAGGCTTGCGCGATCGCGACAGCTTCTTCGCGGGTTTCACAATCGAGCAGGAAGAAGCCGCCGATCATTTCCTTGGCTTCGGCAAACGGGCCGTCGAGCAGCCTCGCACGACCTTCGCGCACCTGCACGCGTACGGCGTCACTGGTCGACGTCAGCGATTCAACCGCGAGCAATTTGCCGCGTTCTTTCAGATCGGCGGCGAAGCGCACCATCTGGTCGTAGACTTCGCGCCCGGCACGCTCACCGCGTTCAATGCGTTGTTCCGGGGGTTCGACGATAAGCAGCATGTAAGACATAGCGTCTCCGATTGAACGTGCCGCAGACGTGAAAGCCCGGTAGGCATATGACAGCAAAAACGCGCTTGCGGACAGCTTGCGAGAGGCAGTCTAACAAGCGTGGATAACTCCAGCAAACCCGTTTCAACGCTGGGGCAGCGGTGAATCGCACGCCCTACGAACACTCGTAGCGACGACACAACGCTATTCACCTCACGTCGATATCAGACTTTCCTCCGCGAAGTCCTTCAATGAGCTTGATATCGCACCAGCCACGTAATAGCTGGGTAAGCAAAGCGCCATTTCCCCGTAACGCCCCGATGCTCCAATGTACGTGGGTTTTTAAACGCTCCCTACACGCCGCTGAATTCGCCACGACTAGCGGTCGAAAAAATAGCTAGCAAAACAATATCCGGAGTTAAAACGTATGCTTTCCCGAGCCTTCCTTTTTGGCGTATCAGGCATCACTATGGCGGTCGCGCTGTATGCGTGCGGTGGCAACAACGGTAATTCGCTCACTCCCGTGTCGGTGCAGAATCAGTTGACCACGTCGACGCCCATCAAGCATGTGGTCGTGATCTATAACGAGAACGTCTCGTTCGATCATTACTTCGCCACCTATCCGAGTGCGACGAATCCGGCGGGCGAACCCGCGTTCACGGCTGCGGCTGGCACCCCGACGGTGAACGGCCTGAGCGGCACGTTGCTGAGCGCGAATCCGAACTTCACGAACACCGCGAACGGCACGGGCGCTGCCAATCCGTTCCGGCTGGACCGCACTCAGGCCGCGACGGCCGACCAGAACCATGCGTACACGGCGGAGCAGCAAGCGTATGACAACGGCGCTGTCGACCTTTTCCCGAAGTACACGGGTAAGGGGTCGAGCGGCGGCGCCGGCGCCTTCGGTACGACTGGCCAGGTCATGGGCTACTTCGACGGCAACACCGTGTCGGCGATGTGGAACTGGGCGCAGCACTTCGCGATGAGCGACAACGCTTTTACGGATACGTATGGTCCGTCGACTCCGGGTGCGCTGGAAGTTATCGCTGGCCAAACCAACGGCGTGCAACTGGTCAAGACCAGCCAGCAGCCGTTCAATCTGACGACGGCATCCCATTCGTACTACGTCAACGATGGTCAAGGCGGCGTCACCCTGATCAATGACGTCGACCCGGCTGCCGACTTGTGCTCCAGCACGACGGACCAGATCCTGATGTCCGGCAAGAACATCGGCGACCTGCTCAACGCGAAGAACGTCACGTGGGGCGGCTTCATGGGCGGCTTCAACCTGTCGACGACCAACAGCAACGGCACGACCGGCTGCAAGCGCAGCACGGTGTCGCCGGTGGTCGGACAGGCAACGGCCGACTACATCCCGCACCACAACTGGTTCCAGTACTACGCATCGACGGCGAACCCGCAGCACTTGCGCCCGAGCTCGACGGCAGCCATCGGCTACACGCTCGAGTCGGACGGCAAGACGGTCGACCCGGCCAATCATCAGTACGACTCCGACGACTTCTTTGCCACGGTGAAGGCAGGCAACTATCCGTCAGTCAGCTTCATCAAGGCGCCGGCGTTCCAGGACGGCCATGCGGGCTACTCCGACCCGCTCGACGAACAGGCGTTCACGGCCAAGATCGTCAACTTCCTCCAGCAACAGCCTGACTGGAAGAACACGGCCGTGATCGTCGCGTGGGACGATTCGGATGGCTGGTACGACCATGCCTATGCAAACCCGACGTCTTCGTCGTTCGATGCGCAGGCGGACCTGCTGAACGGCGCCGGCAAGTGCGGCACGGGAACGGCTCCGCCCGGCGTGAGCGGCGCTGCGGTCAACGGCCGTTGCGGCCCGGGCACGCGCATTCCGTTCATCGTGATTTCGCCGTGGGCGAAGGTCAATTATGTCGACCACACGCCGATTAGCCAGGCATCGGTGGTTCGCTTCATCGAAGATAACTGGCTGGGCAGCCAGCGAATCGGCGGCGGCTCCTTCGATGCGACGGCAGGCAGCATCATGAGCCTGTTCAACTTCAACGGCGGCGGCAGCAACCCGACGTTGTTCGTCGACCCGAACCTGGGCACGCCGGTCTCGTCGGTCCCTGCTATCTAGGTTCCGCGCTTCGCGTCGGCGCTCGGGCGCCGATGCGAAGCTGGACGGTATCTCCGTGTTGCCAACCTGTTCGGGTTGGCAACTTTTTGCGTTTTTAGCTTCCTCGCCGTTACCCCTATGCCTGCTTCCGCAGTTCGTCCCGTCGAATCACGTCCTCCCCAGCATCAGTCGCGGTGCGGCGCCAAACGCATTCTGGCGCTGCTCGCCGCCGCCGTGCTGATCGCGTCGATCGGCTTTTGTGTCTGGGCGTTGGCGTACCCGTCGCGAGTTCCAGCCGCGGTCGGCGCGCTTGTCGAAGACCTGACGGGGGCGAATGCCAATCCCATCGTGCTCCAGCGTCCGGTTGCACCGGCTCAACTGAGCGCCGTGGCGCAACTCGGCAAGAAGATGTTTTTCGACCCGACGCTTTCCGCGTCCGGTCGCCAATCATGTTCGTCATGCCACAGCCCTGCGCACGCGTATGGTCCGGCCAACAATCTCGCCGTCCAGTTAGGCGGCCCGACTTTGTCACAGCAAGGCTACCGGCCGCCGCAGTCGCTCATGTACCTCTACCGGCAGCCTAATTTCAGCATCGGCCCGGATAGCGGCGACGCGGACAATGCGCCCGATCTGGCGAAGATGGCGACTCAGGCGGCAGGCGTGGAAAAGGCCCAGAAGAACGCGGGGGTGGCGCCTGCCGCGCCTGCCATGGTTCCGCAAGGTGGCATGTTCTGGGACGGCCGCGCCGACACGCTCCAGGCACAGGCATCCGGTCCGATGCTGAACCCGGTCGAGATGGCGAATGCGAGCATGGCCGACGTGCTGGCGAAGCTTCAGCGCACACCGTACCGGAACGACTTCATTCAGCTATTCGGTCCGAACGTTTTTGAAAACACGAACCTCGCGATGTCGGAGGCCATGTTTGCGATTGCGCGCTACCAGGTGGAAGAGCAGTCGTTTCATCCTTACACCAGCAAATACGACTATTGGCTTGAAGGAAAAGTGCGGCTCAGTCAGGCGGAACTGCACGGGCTGCGTCTGTTCAACGACCCGAACAAGGCGAACTGCGCGGGCTGCCATCTTTCGAAGCCGGGTTCCGACGGCCTGCCGCCGATGTTGACGGACTATCAGTACGAGGCGCTCGGCGTGCCACGGAATGCCGGCCTTGCCGCCAACCGGGATCACGGCTTTTTCGACATGGGCATCTGCGGGCCCTTCCGTACCGACCTGAAGGACCAGACGCAATATTGCGGGATGTTCCTCACGCCGACGCTACGCAACGTCGCCACACGCCAGGTGTTCTTCCACAACGGCGTTTATCGTTCGCTCGAGGACGTCATGGCGTTCTACAACGAACGCAATATCGCGCCGCAGAAGTTCTACGCGCGCGGCCCTGATGGAAAGATTCAGAAGTACGATGATCTGCCGGCGAAGTACCAGGCAAACATCGACGACAAAGACGCGCCGTTCGACCGAAAATTCGGCGACAAACCTGCGATGAGCGACGATGACATTCGCGACATCATCGCGTTCCTGAAGACGCTGAACGATGGATACAAGGTGAGCGCGCGCTGAGCGGTAGTGATAGCGGCTTGCTCCGGAGTCAAAAAACGCCCTACGTAGGGCGTTTTTGTTCTTTGTTTCCGGGTTCTACGGAGCGAAGAACCATGCGGCTAGACCGTCGCTTCGGTAGCCGCCTGTATCCGGGCCGCTCTCATCAACCCTTCGAGCATTTTTGCTTCGGCGTTCGCGATGTCGCTCAGCGAGGCGATGGACAGTTGTCCGTCCAGAATGGCCAGCGCAGTGCAAAGGCGGGAATATTCGCTGTCCTCGAGTGTCCAGAGGCCGTCTCGATGCTCGCGGGCGTCGAGCTGAACCATCGCCGCGTGTGCGCTTTCAATGTAGGCAAGCACGTCCGCCCCGAGCCCGAGACGCGAAAGTTCTTGCGACACCAGCAAGTGCCGGCTCAGCGTCATGTACAAGTTCCGCGAGCCGTGACCATGCCGGAATGCATCGAGAGCGGTGTAGCACTGCAAAAGCATCGCCTCGGTGACAGGCTCGTGCGCGGTGCGGCTATAGGTAAGCGCGCGCAACAGCGGCGACATGGCTGGCTGACTGTGCTTGCGGCTTCGCGATTTACTGGACATATCGGTTCAACCTCCTTCGCTAACTCTCGGTTTTGCCACCGGAATTTTGCTGTCCGGTGACAAACGCCGCCGATGCGCCGGCGGCCTGACAGACTCCGAATGTGAGTCCGTTTCGTCATCATGGCAAGCAACTATTAAGACAGACTTAAGCGAATGCAAGTCGCCATGTGCTGCACCGACGAAAAAAAACCCTGTTCCGCAAGGGAACAGGGCCGGACAGGATGGAGGAGTCGCGCAGGCGCGTGGATGCTTGCCGACCTATACCCACCACTCACTAACAACGCTGCTGCTACTTCGACTGCTATTTCAACCTCAACTGCTACTTCAACTTCAGTTACTACTGCAACTTCGATTGCTACTTCAGCTTCGATTGCTACCGCATCACAGCTCGGTCCGTCGCTTTACTACACCTCGCTGCAATCCCCTGCTGTTTCCAGCGCCTATTGAATCGACTGCGCGCTGTTCCGATTGCTTCTACTTCCTACTGCTTTCCTGCCCTGCCGCTTTCGACAACCGCGGCAAACTGCCATCAACGGTACGGTTCAAAACAACGCGGGGGAAGACCGCGTCGATGGGCTCGATGACCTGTCGCTCCATGGAAACCAGTTTATGCGAGCGCGCGCGAATGCAATTGCGCGAAACGAGGGGAAATGGCGGCCCAATTTGGCGAATCGCCGCCGGTTTGCTGAAGGCACATCCGACACTGAATGGGTCGTCGTGCAATTGCAGATCGCGTCAGAGCACCAGGGCCGCAGCATCGGCGCGCGCGCATTGCAAACGGTCCTGCAGGCTGCACAAGCCGACGCGTTGGCTAGACTTCGACGCGCGGCAATGCGCGAATCGTGACGCTACCACGAGTGGATCGCGCGTCGCCACAGCGCTACTGGCTTGCTACACACTGATTGCAGCCGCCGCCTTCGCAACAGCTTTGCCCCATTCTTCAAGACGTGCCGATTCATAGCGCGATTCCGGCATCGAGATGCAGATGCTCGCCGCCGGCGCCCCGTCTGAATCGATGATCGGTGCGCCGATCGCGCACACCGCATGGCGGTATTGCGAGAGATTCACCGAGTAGCCACGTTGCCGGATGCGTTCGAGTTCCAGCCGTATCTCGGCCGGATCACATGGCGTTGTCTCGCTGAACTTCGGCAGATCCCGACTCAGGATTTCGTCGACATCGGAGTCCTTCATATAGGCCAGCACGGCGAGGCCTGTGGCGGTGGCGTGAAACGGGCTCAGGTCGCCAATCGGGCTAAAGGTCCGCACAGTCTGTGTGCAATCCGCGCGGTCGATCAGGACCATCGAGTTGGTGCTGTCCGGGACCGACAGGTGAACCGTTTCGTTGGTGAAGTCGCGCAACTCTCGCATCGGCTCGCGCGCGGCCGCGTAGAGCGCGCCGCCGCGCAGAGCGGCAGGCCGCACGCCGAGAATTCGCGGACCCACTTCCCACCGCGTCAGATCGCCGCTCGCTTGCCGAAGCCAGCCGGCCTCGTGAAACGTCAACAGGACGCGCTGCACGCTCGACTTCGGCATGTCGAGCAGGCGCGCCAGCACGCCCACGCTGACCGGCTGGTTCTGCGACACAGCCTCCAGAATTTCGAGGCTCTTCAACAGGCTTTTCATGCAGGTCTCCGAGGAAGCACCGGCGCTCGGGCGAGCGCGCACACACGCCGCGCTTGCAACGCAAAAAAACGCGTGTTACTTTTCACGCACTGGATATGGAACGCCATGCCGTATTGTGGCACACCTTCACTGAATTGAAAAGCACTGGAGAACGATTACGCGATGGGACCATCTCTTGAGCGACGCGGCGCGTTGCCGGTTATCGAAGCTAATGGCGCGCGCATACCGGGAATCGGTCTCGGCACGTGGCGATCCACTCATGACGAAGGCGTGCAAGCGGTGCGCGCGGCGCTCGAAGCGGGCTATCGGCATATCGACACGGCGGCGCGTTACGAGAACGAACAGGCGGTCGGCCAGGCGCTCGCCGCGAGCGGTCTGCCGCGCGACGAGGTGTTCGTGACGACCAAGGTCTGGCACACCGAATTGCGCTCCGCCGATTTCAGGCGCGCCGCTGAAGCAAGCGGCGCGCGGCTCGGGCTCGATCACGTCGATCTGTTGCTCGTACATTGGCCTAGTCCGGAAGTGCCGCTCGAGGAAACCATCGGCGCGTTGTGCGAAGCGCAGCGTAGCGGCTTGACGCGGCATATTGGCGTATCGAACTTTCCGGCAGCGCTGCTCGATCGCGCAGTCGCGGTTGCCTCCGTTCCGTTGGCCGCCAATCAGTGTGAATACCACCCGTACCTGGATCAGACCAGAGTGCTCGAAGCCTGCCGGCGGCATGGCATGGCGCTCATCGCGCACACGCCGCTCGGCAGCGGCAAGCTGCTCGCCGATCCGGTCATCGCGGAGATCGCACGCGAACACGAGCGCAAACCGGCTCAGATCATCTTGCGCTGGCTCATGCAGCAGCCTGGCGTGGCGGCGGTTCCCAAGTCATCGAATCCGGTGCGCATTGGCGAAAACCTGGCCGTATTCGATTTCGAACTCGATGCAAGCGCGATGGCGCGCATCGGCGCGCTGGCTCGAGCCGACGGCCGCGTGAGCAAGCCGGCGTGGCATCCCCAGTGGGACGCTCCTGCAAATTCATCAGCGGCAGGCAAACCATGAACTTCATCGACACCGCCATGAACCCGGCGATGCGCACGCATGGCGAACTGACGCTCGAGACCGACCGGCGACATTTGATGCATCCCGGCACGCACGCGTCCGATCATGCGTCAGGCCAACTCAATGCACGCCTCATCTCGCGGGCAAAAGGGATTCGCATAGAGGATCACGCGGGGCGCTCGTACATCGACGCGTTCGCGGGACTCTACTGCGTGAACATCGGCTATGGACGCGAGGAAATGGCCGACGCCATCGCAGCGCAGACGCGCCGGCTGTCGTTCTATCACACGTATGCGGGCTTTTCGAACCATCCCGCTGTCGAACTGTCGCGGCGTCTGATCGAAGAGTGGGCGCCGTCTGGCATGAAGAAGGTGTTCTATGGCATGTCAGGCTCGGACGCCAACGAGACGCAAGTGAAACTCGCCTGGTACTACAACAACGTGCTCGGACGGCCGCGCAAGAAGAAGATCATCGCGCGGCAACGCAGTTATCACGGCTCGGGCATTGCTACCGGCAGTCTCACGGGCCAGCCGAAATTTCACGCCGGTTTTGATCTTCCCATGCCGCAGGTGCTGCATACCGCGAGCCCCGACTTCTATCGCGACGCACGTCCCGGCGCGAGCGAAGCGGAGTTCGTGGCGGATTGCGTCGAGCACCTGGAGCAACTGATCGCGCGTGAGGGCGCCGACACGATCGCCGCATTTTTCGGCGAGCCGGTGATGGGCTCAGGCGGCATCGTGCCGCCGCCGTCAGGTTATTGGCCCGCGATCCAGGCGGTGCTGAAACGTCACGACATTGTCTTCGCCGTCGATGAAGTGGTGTGCGGCTTTGGCCGCCTCGGTTCGCGCACGGGTAGCGAGCACTACGGTCTCGTGCCCGATTTGATGTCCTTGGCGAAAGGGCTGACGAGCGGGTATCTGCCGCTGTCGGGTGTGATCGTCAGCGAGCGCGTGTGGGATGTAATCGAACGCGGCTCGCGTGAGCATGGCGCGATGAATCACGGATGGACGTACTCCGGCCATCCAGTGTGCGCGGCGGCGGCGTTGACGAATCTCGACATCATCGAGCGCGAGCAGTTGGTGAACAACGCTGCGCAGGTCGGCGCTTATTTCCAGGCGCGTTTGCATGAAGAGTTCGACGCGCATCCGCTGGTCGGCAATGTCAGGGGCGTGGGCATGCTCGCCGCGCTCGAACTGATGGCCGACAAGACTGAGCGCTGCCCCTTTCCGGCCGCCACGAAGGCGAGCCAACGAGTGGCACAGGCAGCGCTTGCGCGCGGTTTGATCGTGCGTGCGCTCGGCACGAACGACATCGTTGGCTTTGCGCCGCCGCTCGTCGCGACGCGAGCTGACATCGACGAAATCGTTGCTGTCACGCGCGATGCGCTGCGCGACGTGAGCGACGCTTTATGCGTCTGACGACCAATGAGGCCGATACGGTGACTGAAAGCCCGCAGGAAACGCACTGGTTTCTATAAGTAGTCGCAGCAAAACTTCACGCCCTCGCTGACCAGACGAGCGGGGGCTGTTCAACCCAACCAGGGACTCGACCGTGTCCACGCGCAACCACGTTTTCTCGTCCGATTTCACCGACACACCGTACTGGTGGAAGGACTGGCGCCCCCATGACGAACTGATGTCCGATGTGCCTCGCGAAGTTGACGTGGCGATTGTCGGCGCCGGCTACGCGGGTTTGTCGTGTGCGCTCGAACTCGCGAAGCAGGGCTTGCGCGTCGCCGTGCTCGAAGCGGACGTGCCGGGCATCGGGGCAAGCACGCTGAGCGGCGGGCAGGTCTCCGGCGGCGTGAACGTGGGCAAGGCGCCGTCCGGCAAGAAGCTCGATAATTCGGTGTCCGAAGAACGCCAACGCAGGTTGCTGAGCGAAGCGTCGATATCGTACGAGGTGTTCGAAAGCATCCTGCGCGATAACGCGATCGAGTGCAGCTATGTGAAGGCAGGACGTATCAACGCAATGTGGACCGACGCGCATATGACCGCGTGGCGCAAGCGCATCGTCAACCTGAACGCGTATGCGCGCGCCGGCGCACGTATTCTTTCGCGCGATGAGCTGCGCGGCGAACTCGCGAGCGACATCTATGCGGGCGGCGTGCTGCTCGAACGCGCGGGCCAGGTGCATCCGTCGATGATGTTCGCCGGTCTCCTCGCCGCCACGCGCAGGGCGGGCGTTACGGTATGCAGCCGCGCCGTGGTACGAAGCATTACTCGCGTCGGAGCGCAATACGGCATCGAGACATCGCGCGGCGCGCTCGTCAGCCGGCACGTAGTGATCTGCACGAACGGCTACACCGGCGCGTCGATGCCCGACCTTCAGCGCCGGGTGGTGCCGGTCGTCTCGCATCAGATCGCGACGGAAGAATTGCCGGCCGATCTGCAGCGTTCGCTGATAGCGAAGCGTCGCGGCGTCTCGGAGACGCGCCGTGTCGTCAACTACTACCGTTATTCGCCGGATGGCAAGCGTCTGCTGTTCGGTGGCCGGGCGCGCTTTTACAGCCTCGATCGTCGTCAGTCCGCTGCAATCCTGCACGCACAGATGGTCGAGCGCTTCCCGCAGATGGCCGACGTCAAGGTGGCATACAGCTGGGGCGGCACGGTGGCGCTCACGCTCGATTTCCTGCCGCATCTCGGCCGTACCGCCGACGGCATCTACTACGCACTCGGCTGCAACGGCAGTGGCGTGGTGATGATGACATACCTCGGCTACAAGGTCGCGCGGCTGATCGTCGAAGGACAAGCGCCCGAAACGAGCGCCTACGGCACGCCCATGGTCACGCATCCGTTTTATAGCGGCAAGCCGTGGTTCATGCCCGCGCTCGGCACCTACTACCAGATTCGCGATGTCATCGACAAACGCAGGCAGCACGCCTGAACACGGCCGCCGCGCGAATACGCACATCACATCAGACTGGCAAGGACACGACAATGGGTTTGAGAATCGGAGTCGATATCGGTGGATCGTTTACCGATTTTGCGGTATTGGACGAAGCCACGCGCTCGATCCGCACGCTGAAAGTGTTTTCGCGTCCGGACAGCCCGGGCAGCGAAGTGCTGGCCGGCGTCGAAGGACTGCGCGAGCGCTACGGCATCGAGCCGCACGAGGTGACCTATTTCACGCACGGCACGACCGTCGGCGTGAATGCAGTGGTGCAGCGCCGCGGGTTGAAACTGGGCCTTATCACCACGCGCAATTTCGAAGACGTGCTCGACATCGCGCGCTTGAAGATCCCCGATATGTACCACCTGATGTCCAGCCGCCCTGCACCGCTAATTTCGCGCGACCGCGTGTTCGGTGTGATTGGGCGTCTGGGTGCTGACGGCGAAGAAGAAACGCCTGTCGACGAGCAAAGCGTGCTCGATGCTGTACGCGGCTTGCAGGCGGCGGGCTGCGAAGGCGTGGTGGTGTCGTTGCTGCATTCATACCGCAACCCGGCGCACGAACAGCAGGTGAAAGCGATTATCGAGGCCGCGCTGCCAGGCTTCTTCGTGTCTTGCTCGCACGAGGTCTGGCCGATCATCCGCGAATACGAGCGCACGGTGACGGCGACTATCGGCGGCTACGTGCAACCGCGCGTCTCTAACTATCTGACGCAGTTGCAGGCGGCGCTGGCGGAAAGCGGCGTCGCTGCGGATCTGAAAGTCACGAAATCGAATGGCGGCGTGATGAGCGCCGAGCACGGCAAACAGAACTGCGTGCAGATGATCTTGTCCGGAACGGCGTCCGGCGTGATCGGCGCGGCGTATCTTGCCAAGCTCTGCAAGGTGAAAGACTGCATGAGTCTCGACATCGGCGGAACGACTGCGGACATCGCGCTAATCGTGGATGGCCAACCGCAATACGCTACCGGCGAATACATCGGCGAATTCCAGATTCATATTCCGTCTGTGTCGGTGTCATCGGTCGGCGACGGCGGCGGTTCCATTGCCTGGGTCGACGAATTCGGCGTGCTGAAGGTCGGGCCTGAGAGCGCAGGATCGAGCCCAGGGCCAGTCTGTTACGGCCGTGGCGGCACGCGCCCGACAATCACCGATGCATTCGCCGTCATCGGCGTGCTCGGCAGCGCCACGCTCGGCTACAACGCGGTGAAAGTCGACGCGAACGCGTCGCGGCGAGCAATCGAGCCGCTCGCCCGGCGCCTCGGGCTCGACGTCTATCAGACCGCCGCGGCCATCATCGAGGTGTCGATCTCCGGCATGTACGCGGGCGTGAGCCGGCTCAGTTCGCGCTTCGGGATCGACCCGCGCACTTTCGCGCTGATGCCGTTCGGCGGCGCCGGACCCATGCTCGGCTGTTTTCTCGCGCGGGCCCTGAAGGTACGCAATCTGCTGGTGCCGACCACGCCAGGCGTGCTCAGCGCGCTCGGCGGCCTGATCGCCGATACGAAGAACGATTTCGTTCGGACGACATACTATCCGCTCGACCGCGCGTCGCTCGCACTGCTCGCGCAAGATCTCGCCCATCTCGAAGCCGACGCTCGGGCATGGGTGATTCGCGAGACCGGTACGGACGCCACCGCCGACATCGTCGTATCGGCCGATATGCGCTATCGCGGACAATCGTTCGAAATCGACACCCCGCTTGCGACGGAAGCCATCACCGGCGGCGATATCGAAGCGATCGCGCGGGCTTTTCACCGCGAACACGCGCGCCTCTTTGGGCATAGCGACGAGAAGTCGCCGATTCAGGTGGTGGCGCTGCGGCTCGTCATCACCGCGCCCACGCCGAAGCCCGCGCTGCCGCACATCGCGATAGGCGAGGGTGCGCCGCGCGTGGAGTCGGAGATCGACGTGTATCTGGACGGAGCATGGCGCCGCGTCCCGCTTTACCGGCGTTCCGCGCTGCTCGCGGGACACCGGTTCGCCGGGCCGGCGATCATCGCGCAGGACGACACCACGACCTGCGTGTTGCCGGGTTTCGACGGACGCGTGGACGAATACGGCAACCTCTTTCTCGAAGCCGTCTGACTGGCCGATCCAGGAACACACCATGACATTCGATAAATCCGTCCTTCAGATCTTCGCGAACTATTGCGTCGCGGCCGCCGAAAGCATGGCGTACACGCTGGTGCGAACCGCGCACTCCGCGTTCGTGAAGGAGACAGAAGACTTCTCCTGCACGCTGATGAACACGCGCGGTCTGACATTCGCATCGCCGAAAACGCTCGGCGCGACCTGGTATCCCGGACTCGATTTCGGCGCGGTGATCGACATGATCGATCACTACGAGCCGGGCGACATCTGCATGACGAACGACGCGTACAGCGGCTATGTCGCCACTCACACGCCCGACGTGATGATGTGGAAGCCCGTGTTTTTCGGCGGGGAAATTGTCTGCTATGTCGGCGGGCATATTCACAATACCGACATGGGCGGCGCGGTGCCGGCTTCGCTATCGCGCACACTCACGGAGATCTATCAGGAAGGCATCCGCTTCGCACCGACGAAGATCGTCCGCGCCGGCGTGCTCGATGAAGCGCTGCTCGAACATATGGCGATCAACGTGCGCGCGGCGGAGCAGAATCGCGGCGACCTGAAGGCGCAGATCGCGATGCTCATGACCGGCGAGAGGCGCGTGCTGGAAATAATCGAGCGCTTTGGCATCGAACAGTTTCGCGCCGGCATGGACGCACTGCTCGACTATTCGGGGGAGCAGGCGCGCACGATCGTGCGAAGCATGCCGGATGGCGAATACTTCTTCGCCGAATATGCCGATGAAGATTCAGTCAACGGCAAGCCGCTGCGTGTGGCCCTGACGCTGACAGTGAAGGACGGTTCGCTGGTATTCGATTTCACAGGCAGCGACCCGCAATTGAATTCGTCGCTGAACATGCCGACGGGCGGCAAGGAGCGGCACGTGCTCGCGCTCGTCGGCCTGAACTATGTGCTGTATTCGCTGAATCCTGATTTGCTGCTGAATGCGGGCATGCTGAAAGTGGCCCGCTGCATCATGCCCGAAGGCACGATCATGAACTGCGTGCCGCCGGCCGCGGTCGGCATGCGCAGTCTGACCGCCAAGGTCGCTCAGTACGTCACCTTCGGCGCGTTTTCGATGGTGTGCCCGGAGCGCTTGCCGGCCTGTCCCGCGGGCGGCATGTCGATTCTCAACGTGAAGACCGTCGACCGCAACGGTCGCACGGTGATCGCGTCGATCGGACCGGTGGGCGGCGGCGCGGGCGGCATGGCGTCGGCCGACGGCTCGGACGCATCCGGTGCGAACGTCGCGTTCCTGCGCAACACGCCGGTCGAGATCAACGAAGCTGAAGTGCCGATCCGCGTCACGCGCTATGGCGTGGTGCCGGGCAGCGCCGGCGCCGGCAAGTATCGCGGTGGACTCGGAACCGTGATGGAGTTCCGCGTCTCGTCGCCAGGCACGCTGGTGACGGCGCGTAATCGCGACCGTTCGCGCTTTGCTTCGTGGGGCGTGCTAGGCGGAAAGGCGGGCGCCGTATCGCGGTTTACCCGCAACCCAGGTACTGACAGCGAAGAAGATCTCGGCGTGACCGATCTCGTGATGTGCGGTCCCGGCGATGTGATCCGTCTCGAAGGATGCGGCGGCGGCGGCTACGGTCATCCTTACGAACGGGATCTACAGAAGGTGCTCGAAGACGTGCGACGCGGCTATCTGTCCGTCGATCAGGCGCGCGATCTGTACGGCGTGGTGCTGGCCAATGGCGGCGTCGACGCAGACGCGAGCGCGCGTGTGCGAGAGGCCGCGAGGAACGACGCCCAGCGGCGGCCAGCATCTCACTTCGACTATGGCGCGGAGCGCAACGCGTACGAAGCGAAATGGACGCGCGAGCGCTACGACATGCTGACTGGCATTCTCGCGCGCGCGCCGGTTGTATGGCGGCATTTTCTCAAGCACAAGATCTTCGATGCGCTCGATGCTAGAGAGGCAGCCGGCACCTTGAAGTCGGGGCCGCAAGTGATCACGCAACTGTATGAGGAAGTGCTGCAACGCTACCCGCAGTTGCTCGAAGCGGAGGCGTCGGCGAGCGCCTGACATCGCTCGTTCATGCCAGCTCTGCCGCGCAAAACCGGCGACCATGCAAATTGCCGCGTTAGCAGTGCAAGAACAGTTTGTTTATGCCGTCTGCCTTTTTTTGTCGGCGCTTTACGCGGTTTCTGCAGGCATACGATGCTGCTAACGAGACCTCGAAAATCTTCTCGCCGCCTACACAACGTTGCCTGGATCATTTACCTCTGCGGAGCCAATTCAAGTGAACGACGAAACGAATAGCCGCGGCATCAGCCGCCGCGACATGATGCGCATGTTGGCTGGGACCGGCATGATGGTCGCCGGCGGGGGACTCCTTACGGCCGCGCCCGGCGCGCTTGCCGCCGGAGTTCCGAAGAAGGGCGGCAGCATTCGTGTCGCCTATAACGCGGGTTCGGTATCGGATACGCTCGATCCCGCAGCGGGCTCGACCGGCGGCGACTATATCCGCTTCTTCATGTTTTACAGCGGCCTGACGCAGCTTGACGAAAGCCTGACGCCGCGCATGAACATCGCCGAATCGGTGTCGAGCGCGGACGCGAAGACGTGGATCATCAAGTTGCGCCCGGGCGTGACTTTCCACGATGGCAAGACGCTTACGCCGGCCGACGTCGTCTATTCGCTGATACGTCACAAGAATCCGCAAACGGCCTCCCGCGTGAAGACACTTGCCGACCAGTTCGCAAGCGTGACGGCGAGCGGGCCAAACGAAGTGACGTTGACGCTGCAGGTGCCGAATGCGGATCTGCCCGTGATTCTCGCGACGCCGCAACTCGTCATCGTCAAGGACGGCACGATCAACTTCAACTCGGCGATCGGCACTGGTCCCTACAAGCTGAAGAGTTTCAAACCGGGCGCGGGCACAGTCGGCGTGCGCAACGACAACTACTGGAAGCCGGGGCAGCCGTATCTGGATCAGATCGAACTGATCAGCATCAGCGACAACGCGGCTCGTGTCAACGCGCTGCTCGCCGGTGACGTACACCTGATCAACTCGGTCGATCCTCGTTCGACGCGGGGTATCTCCACAACGCCTGGGTACGAGGTCAAGGAGACCAAGTCGGGTCTGTACACGGACCTGATCATGCGCCGTGACAACACGCTCACGGGCAACCCCGACTTCGTGAAGGGTATGAAGTACATGTTCGATCGCGAGCAGATCCGCTCGGCGGTGTTTCTCGGCTATGCGGTGATCGGCAACGATCAGCCGATTCCGCCGGGTCATCGATACTTCAATGGTTCGCTGCCGCAGCGCAGCTTCGACCTCGACAAGGCGAAGTTTTATATGCAGAAGGCCGGCGCGGTCGGAGCCGCATTGCCGCCGATCTATGCCACCACGGACGCAAACGGCTCGGTTGAAATGGCGCAGCTGATCCAGCAAACGGCCGCCAGGATCGGCGTGAATCTGAGCGTGAATCGCGTCCCCGCGGACGGCTACTGGTCGAATCACTGGATGAAGCACCCGCTCGGTTTTGGCAGCATCAACCCGCGGCCTAGCGCGGATGTGCTGTTCACGCAGTTCTTCAAATCGGACGCGCCGTGGAACGAATCGGCGTGGAAGGATCCAAAATTCGATCAATTGCTCGTGAGCGCGCGTGCAGAGACCGACGACGCAAAACGCAAACAGATGTACGGCGAGATGCAGGCGCTGGTCACGGACGAAGGCGGTATCGGTATCCCGTCGTTCATCAGTCTGATCGATGCGAATGACAAGCGCCTCAAAGGGCTTGGCTCGATTCCGACCGGCGCGATGATGGGTTTTTCGTTTGCCGAATATGCGTGGTGGTCGGCCTGAGCCAGGCGGGTCCTCGCTGTTGATCGCTACGGTGACCGGCTCGCCGCGAACGCTTCGCTGGCGAGGCCGGTCTGCTTCGAAGTATTCAATCGAAAATTCAATGAAGCTAGATTCGTACTGGCTGGACACCGCCCCCGTATTCAATGAGGGCGCCGACGGTCCCGTAGAGGGGCGCAGCGATGTTGTCGTGATCGGCGGCGGCTTTACGGGCTTATCGGCCGCACTGGAACTTGCCGTGCGTGGGACGTCGGTCACGGTGCTCGAGGCGGGGCGGGTAGCGGGCCAGGCGTCGGGGCGAAACGGTGGGCAGTGCAACACCGGCGTCGCGCAAGACTTTGCTTCACTCGCGGCGAGCGTCGGGCTGGAACAGGCTCGCGAGTTTTATCGCGCGTACGAAAGCGCGGTACAGACGGTGGAATCGATAGTGACGCAGCATCGGATCGACTGCGATTTCGTACGTAGCGGCAAGCTCAAACTCGCGGCGAAGCCCAAGCACTTCGAGAAACTCGCGCGGACCTACGAAGTGTTGCATCGCGAGGTCGATCAGGATATCGAATTAATCGAGCCGGCGCGCATGCGCACTGAGGTCGGTTCGGATGGTTTTCATGGCGGACTGTTGCAACGCAACGGCGCGCAGATGCACATGGGCAAGTTTGGCGTGGGGCTCGCGCAGGCGGCGGCGCGTCACGGGGCGCGCATCTTCGAGAACGCGGCAGTGACGCACATTAAGCGAACCGACGGCGGCGGCTACGAGATTACGTCGGCACGCGGCCTGGTTCGGGCGGACAACGTCCTCGTGGCGACAGGGCCTTCCCGGCAGGGCTCGCTGCAATGGTTCCAGCAACGAATGGCGCCTGTCGGCAGTTTCATCGTGGTGACGGAGCCGCTTTCGAAGGGGCAACTGGACGCGCTTTTCCCTCAGCGGCGCAACTACGTGACCTCGCTGAACATCGGCAACTACTTTCGCGTGACACCCGATAACCGGCTGCTGTGGGGCGGGCGAGCCAGATTCGCGATGTCTGATCCGCGCTCGGACGCGAAGAGCGGTCACGTGCTGCAAGCCAACCTCGCGAAGTATTTTCCGGAGCTGTCTGCAACGAGGGTCGACTATTGTTGGGGCGGTCTCGTCGACATCACAGTGGACCGCCTTCCGCGCGCCGGACAACATGACGGGCTCTACTACTCGATGGGCTACAGCGGACACGGCGTGCAGATGTCCACGCATATGGGCCGGGTGATGGCAGACGTGATATACGGTTCCGCCGAGGCCAACCCGTGGCGCGCGCTGCCCTGGCCGCCGGTGCCGGCGCATGCGGCGCGCCGGTGGATGCTGCCGCTCGTCGGCGCCTATTATCGGATCCAGGACATCGTCCATTGACATGACGCGGTGCTAGCTGGCGAGCCGATCACGACGTTGCGTATCCTGCTCGGACTCGAGCAGCCGCGACGCCGCGTGGGCCTTTCGCGAGAAGATCGACGCGCATTGGAACGGCAAGCTGCAATTGGGCCGCTTTCACGAGCGTCCGGTCGGACCGCATCCGATGTGGTCGTATCAGCTCGCATTCGGCCAGGAGCAGTTCGCCGAGATTGTCGGCTGGCTCGCGCTGAATCACGGCTCGCTCGATGTCTTTCTACACCCGAACACCGGCGATGCCCTGCGCGACCATCGCGATGCGGCCGTGTGGATCGGCCATTCGCATCAACTGTTGCTGGACGCGTTGCGTTGACGCGCGCGCGAACAGCGCCCGTTCGTTCACATCAGATGTTTGAATACGAACTGCACCAGCCGCGCGCGGCGACCTGCTTGTCGCCGAACAGCGTGCAGCCGCCGTAGGCGTCCGTGGCCTTACCCTGGAACAGCGAGCAGTTGCCGCACGTTTGTCCGGCGGTGTAGCCGGGGAATTTCGCCTTGTCGACCTTGGAAGCGTCCTCTTTATAGCCGACGGCTTGCGCCTTCGGATCCGCTTCGCTGAGCTTGCCGCCTGTGTCGGCGAATGCGGCACGCGAGAGCACGAGCGTCGAGCCGACGCCCACGCTCAATATCAGAAAGTTTCGGCGCGATGTTTTCATGGTGATCCGGTGAAGTTGGCAGTCTGAGACGATTCTAGCCCGCCGGGGCAGTTTCTCGCTTGCAGCCTTGCAGGCTTGCCTGCGGTGCCGGTCGTTGCTTGCTTTGTTTGCCTACGCGGCGCCGTTGTTCGTGTATCTGCGGCGCGGCGTTGGCAAACAACCCCGCTGCGCAGCAAAAAACCTCACTTGAAAAGACCAGCCCGCTGATTAGCCTCCGGCAATTGTCGCGTCTCCCGAACGGATTTCGGATGCCACAAACGCGCCCCGCCCTCGATACCGGCATCGTTCGACACAATCGCGACGTTCGCCGGCAAATCTATCGTCAGCCGCGCAGCATTCCCACCCCCGATCCAAAGCTTGTCGTAATTCACCAGCGCCGCAAGAATCCCGATCACCTTCTCGACGCGTCGATTCCACCGCTTATTCCCTGCCTTCTCGCGCGCCGCCTCGCCGATGTACTCGTCGTACGCCATACCCTTCTTGCTGACCGGATGATGCGCAAGCTCCAGATGAGGCATCAGTTCGCCGTCGCGAAAGAGCGCCGTTCCCGCGCCGGTGCCCAGCGTCAGCACGAACTCGATGCCGTGGCCTTCGATCGCGGCAAACCCTTGCATCTCGGCATCGTTGATCATTCGTGCCGGCAAACCGCCCAAGCGCCGCGCCAGTGAATCGGCCAGCGGAATGTCATGCCAGCCTTCAACGCCGAAGTGCGGCGCGGTCAAAATGCGGTTGTCTCGTACCACGCCCGGAAAGCCGATCGACATCAGCGTTGCCGGCGCCTTCTCGACTAGCGGCTCCACTAGCTTCACCAACGCATCCACCAGTTGATCCGGCGTGCACGGATGCGGCGTCGCTACCCGCAAACGCTCGGTTTTCATGTGCCCGGCACCATCGATGATCGCGGCCTTCAACCCCGTTCCGCCGACGTCGATCGCCAGAATCCGCTCGCTGCCGCCTGTCGCTTTCTTCTTACGTGTCGTCGCCATCGCGCCCCCCGATTGTGTTGCTGCGTTTCATGAAGTTACTTCTTCTCGACTGCGTTCCTTTGCAAAGGCCGCCATGCATGTCCATTGCATGCGAGCAGCGCATCCGCTTCCGCGGGGCCTTCGCTGTCGGCCGCAGATAGAAAGGCACCCTCGCTCAACGCCAGTTCTCGGCGACCACGCGAACTACTTCGTCGCGGCGGTCGCCAGCGCAGGCTCAGGCGTGTGTGCCGGTGCGGGAGCCGGTTCCGGTTCGCCGGTCAATGGCACATTGCCCGATCCGGCCATCGCTCTCGGTTGCAACAGCAACGCAACCAGCCCGCTCCACCCGGTTTGATGCGAAGCGCCCACGCCGCGCCCGTTGTCGCCATGGAAATACTCGTGGAACAACACGAGATCGCGCGAACGCGGGTCCGCCTGCAATAACGGATACGCGCCCATCACCGGCCGCTCGCCGTCCTTGTCCTTGAGAAACAGTGTGGTTGCGCGGCGCGCCAGTTCGTCGGCGATTTCGCACAGCGAAAACTTCTGCCCTGAGCCGGTCGGATACTCGACACGAAAATCGTCGCCGTAGTAGCGATGAAATTCATACAACGATTCGATCAGCAGGTAGTTCACCGGCATCCACACCGGCCCGCGCCAGTTCGAATTGCCGCCGAACACGCGTGAGTCCGACTCGGCTGGCAAATATTTGACGCAGAAACTGTTGCCGTTGAAGCTGAACTCAAACGGCTTGTCGCGATGCACGCGCGACAGTGCCCGCACACCGTGATCGGAAAGGAATTCGCTTTCGTCGAGCGCACGGCGCAACAATGCTTTCATCCGATGTCCGCGCAACACCGACAGCAGGAGGCTATTGCCCTTGCCGGGCTCATTCCAGCGCGATACCAGCCTCGCCAGATCGGGCCGATGCTGGAGGAACCAGACGAGCCGCTCACGCAGACCCGGCAAGCCGCCATGCAGGCGTTCTTCGAGTACGTGTACGGCAAATAGCGGAATCAGCCCGACAATCGAGCGCACCCGCATCGGCATGTTGCTGCCGTCCGGCAGGCGCAGTTTGTCGTAGAAGAATTCGTCCTCGCTGTCCCATAGACCGGTGTCGCAACCGTCGTCGCAACTGACGGCTTGGGCGATATACAGGAAGTGCTCGAAAAACTTCACACCGATATCGACGAACACATGGTTCGCATACGCCAGCTCGAGCGCGATGCGCATCAGGTCGAGCGCGTACGCGGCCATCCATGCGGTGCCGTCGGCCTGATCGATGTGGCCGCCGGTCGGTAGCGGCGACGAGCGATCGAAGATGCCGACGTTGTCGAGGCCGAGAAAGCCGCCCTGAAAAATATTGTGGTCGTCGGCGTCCTTGCGGTTCACCCACCAGGAAAAATTCAGCAACAGCTTGTGGAATACGAGTTCGAGAAAATCGCGATCCGCCTTGCCGGTCAGCCCCCGGTCGATTTCATAGACGCGCCATGCGGCCCATGCATGCACCGGCGGATTCGCATCGCCGAACGCCCATTCGTACGCGGGTATCTGGCCGTTCGGATGTTGGTAGCGATCCTTCACGAGCAGCAGCAATTGACGCTTCGCAAACGCCGGATCGATCAACGCGAAAGCAGCCGCATGAAACGCCAGGTCCCACGACGCGTACCAAGGGTATTCCCACTTGTCGGGCATCGACACGATGTCCGCGTTGCACAGATGCCGCCACTCCGCGTTGCGGCCGCGCTTGCGGCTCCCGGGCGGCGCAGGTTGCAGCGGATCGCCTTCGAGCCAGCGCTGCACGTCGAACTGGTAGTACTGCTTGGACCACAGCATGCCGGCGAGCGCCTGACGCTGCACGAGGCGCGCATCGGGATCGTCGATCTCATGCTGTAACGCTCCATAGAATTCGTCTGCCTCGGCGATGCGGTGAGCGAATACCGCGTCGGCGTCGAGCAGGACGTCATCCGGACTCGACTGCGGGCGCCAGCGCATGTACACCACGGCGCGGCCATGCGGTGCGAGTTCGAGCGGCGCGTGCGCGGCGGCCTTGGTGCCGGCGTCGTGGCGCACCGCCTGGGCATCGCCGTGCACGAGGTAATCGTTGAAACCGTCTTTGAACGGGCCCGCGCCGTCCATGTTGAACAGGCGCTTGACGTTGGTGTCGTTCTCGCAGAAAAGCCACGTCAGTTGCGGCGCATCTTTCGACCACGCGGTCACGACAATCGGCTCATGACCATGCTGACGGCCGACTACATGTGCTTCGCCGCTATGGTCTTCGCCGGCGACGAGCGTTGGCTTGTCCTTGTTTTCCTTCCACGACCACGAATTGCGCGCCCAGATCTGCGGCAGCACATCGAGCGATGCCGCCCGGTCCGCGCGATTCTCGATCGTCACGCGCATCAGGATGTCGTCGGGGGCATGTTTCGCATACTCGACCTGCACGTCGAAATAGCGCGAATCGTCGAACACGCCGGTATCGAGGATTTCGTACTCCGGCATATCGGCGCCGCGCCGCGCGTTCTCCTGAATCAGATCGTCGTAGGGAAAGGCCGCTTGCGGGTACTTGTAGAGCATCCGCATGTACGAATGCGTTGGCGTGCCGTCGACGTAGAAGTACAACTCCTTCACGTCCTCGCCGTGATTGCCCTGCGCGTTCGTGAGGCCGAACAGGCGTTCCTTGATAATCGGATCGTTGCGGTTCCACAGCGCAAGCGAGATGCACCAGCTGAGCTTGTCGTCGCCGAAACCGGCGATGCCGTCTTCGCCCCAGCGATACGCGCGGCTGCGCGCATGGTCGTGCGGGAAGTAGTCCCATGCGGTGCCGTTCGCGCTGTAATCCTCGCGAACCGTTCCCCATTGACGCTCGCTGAGATAGGGTCCCCAGCGTTGCCAGTGGTCACACTCGGCCGAATGCAGGCGCGAACCTTCAGTAGTGGCGAGTAAATTGGCAGCGCGCAGCGGTGGCATGAATACGTCCTTGCGTCGAGCCTGGCGGCGGGATTCATATCGTAGCGCGGATTACGCGGCGATGGGCTCCATCCGGGCAAGCAGATATTCGAT
This sequence comes from Paraburkholderia sp. SIMBA_030, assembly GCF_046535245.1. Lineage (NCBI taxonomy): Bacteria > Pseudomonadati > Pseudomonadota > Betaproteobacteria > Burkholderiales > Burkholderiaceae > Paraburkholderia > Paraburkholderia sp. SIMBA_030. The sequence goes on along the minus strand of NZ_JAWRXB010000013.1, from coordinate 118,220 downwards.
GCGTAACAGCTCGCCCAGCGACCACGCCTGAAACGGCGTGCCGGCGGGCGTGTGCGGCGCGTCGCCGTCGGCGATTTCGGAGAGGTGGTCGAGACCGGCGTGGTCGAGATGTGCATACAGCGGGTCGAGAAAGCGCGTTTTGGCTTGCGCGCGGACCTCGTGCCCGGTCGCGTGAACCCGCAGCCACGCTTCGATAAAAGGGCCCAGTAACCACGGCCAAGCGGTACCTTGATGATAGGCGCCGTCGCGTTCCAACGGCGTGCCGGCGTAGTGGCCCTGATAGGCGGGATCGGACGGCGCGAGCGTTCTTAAACCGAGCGGCGTAAGCAGCTGCGCTTCGACCTGATCGACTACCGCACGTGCCGCCACACCGTCGAGTAATTGAAACGGCAAGCCACCCACGGCGAAAATCTGATTCGGCCGGATCGAGCGATCGACGGCGCCTGTTACGTGATCGACGTCGATGTTGTCGAAAAGCGCTTGCGTCGACGGATCGATAAAGCGTTCATGAAACGCTTGCAACGCTCGCTCGGCGGGCTGCCGCCATTGCGAATTCCACATTGCCGCGATGCGCAATGCGTTGATCCAGAGTGCTTGTACTTCCACTGGTTTGCCGATGCGTGGCGTGACTACCCAGTCGCCGACCTTTGCGTCCATCCACGTTAGCTGCACGCCGGGCACGCCCGCGCTCAACAGTCCATCGTCAGCGGACGCCTTGATCCCGAAGCGCGTGCCGTTCGTATAGACCGCGAGGATGGTTTCCACTGCCTGCTGCAAGCACGTGCGCGTGGCGGCGGTGGCGTGATGGGTCGCCAGATAGTCGTGCACGGCGATGACGAACCACAACGACGCATCGACGGCGTTGTATTCCGGCGTGTCGCCATAGTCGGGGAAACGATTCGGTAGCATGCCTTCAGACAGCGTGCCGGTCCATTCGAGCAGGATCGCTTCGGCGTCGCTATATCGGCCCGATGCAATCAGTAAGCCACGCATGGCGATGAACGTGTCGCGGCCCCAATCGGTGAACCACGGAAAGCCGGCGACAATCGTACGGCCTTCGTTACGCGTGACGACATAGGCATCGGCGGAACGCTGGAGGCGGGAGCCTAGTGCGGTGCGGCGTTGTTGTTCGATGTTGGCGAGTTGCGTGGCGTGGGCGATGGCAGGTTCAATGTTTGCAGTCTTCGCCGCTGTCGCTATGGATGCGCTCAGGATCATCACCGCTTCGCCATCGGCGAGATTGAAGCTAAACACGCCGGGCGTCGCGAGATCCTCGCTGAAATCGAGACCACGCTCGCGCTCGCGGACGTAGCAGAAGTTTCGATACCAATCAGGTGCGTGCGTGTAGGTGCCATTCGTTACGGCTTGAATGGTCGGCAAGTCGCCGTAGGGTTGCCAACTGACGCGCGCTTGCTCGTCATTCGTTTGCGCGTTGAAGTTGAACGCGGGATTTTCATGGTGCAGCGCATGATAGTCGCGGCCGGAAAGCAACGGCCTGACCTTCAACGTGAACGCGTTCGCGTTGGAGGGTTGTTCGGAACCCTCCGCGCGCCAACGCAAAACCGTTTCGCGCGTTGTCTTGCTGACGAACACTTCGGCCGTCAGCAGCGTTTGCGCGTCGAGTTGAAAGCGCCATGTCGGCCACGGCTGAGTGTCGAAGTCCAACAGGCTCGCCGTCACGTCCGGATAGATCACGTCCGGCACATAGCGCTGCGTGCTTAGCGGATAACGCTTGCCGTTGGCCTCGAGCCACGCCTCGACGCCGTTGACGAGCACGACGCGCCCGCCCGGGGCACGCGTGGCGGTCAGCAGCAACGCGTGATAGCGGCGCGTGCGTAACGTGCCGGCGGTGCCCGAAGCGAAACCGCCGAAGCCGTCTGCTTCGAGCCATTCGTCTTCGAGACGCGAAATGTCGAAGGGTCTGCCGATGCGTGTCATGGACTTACCGGGGTTATGCAAACCGCAAATCTTTCGGTGTGCCTGGACTTCGGGCGCGTGGCGCGCGTGAACATTCGCCAGCTTATCGCGTTCCGTTGCCTTTCGAGAAATCGACGCGAATTGTTAAGTTTTGTTGGCTTGCGAACGCTTCATTATTTCTCGAAAGAAATGGAGGCTGCAGCGATAAGCTGGGGAAGATGTCGGCCGTAATGCACGACGCAAACGATGCGGCCTCAAGCGCCGCGCAGGACAAAAAAGCGGCACCGCGCACGCGAGCAAACGCAAGGGGCGACGCAACTCCCACCATCACGACGTTGAGCGTCGCTTCGACTTATAGCACTGCCAGAGTCTCACTGTCATTACATAGAGAATGATCGTCACAATCAGGTCTATGAGCGTCATTGCTCCGATATAAAGCAGTTCGTAATCGCTTATTCCGAATTTATCCGATATTTCGATCAGTAACTGCTGTTGATCTAATGTCATCGGTAGCGGGTAGGTGTGGACATATCGCACAGATATAAAAAATACTCCCAAAAAGAGAAGTATCTTGCAAACTTTACGGGCAAGTTTCACCAATTGTTACTACCTCTATCCAGCCATAAGCACGTGCCCCTGAATTGCCAGCGGGAACAGTCGTTGTGTCCAGTAGTGTTTGCCGAAGTCTCCGAAAATCCGCGAGACTTTTCAGCGTGATACATCCGAATGAAAGTCCGGCCCCGCTAGCGGGATGTAATCGAAAATTGCCGCGTCTTACACCGCTTAAGTTCGCCAATTAGTTTTATCTAAAATCCGGTGGCATCCATGCAATTCTGCGCAGTTGTTCAAACAATTAAGAAGGCGCGATCAATCGCACCTTCTTTCGTTACGGATGCCTATCTTAGTCGGTTATTCCACTCACACGCTGCCCATCTGGAACGAGTTCGGGGTGCTTTTTGTAAATCGGAATGAGCGCTTGCTCGAAGACCATGTACATCACCTCTCCCATGGCTCGTTTGAAATTATCAACTTCTTCGACGGAGCAATGCTCCTGAACGAAGACAATCGTTTCATCAATCGATGCATTGATTTTCAGCATTCGGCTGCATACTTCCGAGGCTACTGCCTTATCTTCAATCATTTACGTAGCTCCTTTTAAATATCCTGCCCTCACCAGCGAGGGTATCCGAGTTCCAAACGATCTGTTGATACACACCGCTATGCCTATATTCTTGGGCATCCACGCATCTCCGCACAATCGTTGACACAGTTCCAGAACGTGATGCCAAAATCGCCAGTGGGCAATACTGTATATGAACACTTCGAGCGGCATGTAGTTCTGACAGCTTGGCAATCCGAGCCGTCCTTGCATTTCACGAATCCCGATGTTTGCGCAGCAGCACTCGGGAACAGTTTCGCGTAGAGCGCAGTCCGTTGTGACAGGTTCGGAGTCAACACCGGGAACGGTAGCTGGTTCTGCGCTGCAACCTGAATTTCAATCGGATCATCCGCGACGGGTTTTCCGGTCTGTGCGTTGAAATAAAGGTCGTGGAGGAACAGCGGCCATGCGAGGCGCGCTTGAATGAACCCGCAATCCACACATACGGCGCTAATGCTCTGTGTGGCATCGGACGTGATTGACTTCAACCAGCCAAGACGGCTTGCAGGAGGTCCTACAGGGTCGATACCCGCCTGATAGTTATCCAGCCACTTATCGGTATCGTCACTGCTGATTGCAACCGCAGCCCCGCCATTGGTTGCTACTGTGCCGCTGCGAGATACCACACGACCATCCGGCGAATAGCCATGGTCTACGATCAGTAGCCGACGGGGCCGGCCGGTTGCGACTATCGGCTTCTCATCGTATGTGAGCCGGGTAACTCGTCCTCTGGGGTCGTAGGCAATACGTGCCTCGCGGTAGTTGCCAGTTTGCAAGGTCACACGGTGAGCTGCATCGCGATCCTGATTGCCAAAGAGCCACCCGGAGACGAGATTCTGTGCTGTGTTGAGATTCCCTGTGAAGTCGTAGAAGTAGACCCAATCCGCCGTCTTGACGTTGTTAACGTAAGTGATCGCTTCGACCAGCCGGTTAAACTGATCGTAACGGGCGCCAATAGTGCGCTGCTGTTGGCCGTCCCAGGTTGCCTCGAAACCGGCCTCGCCAGTCAGATCGTTTGTGAGGCGCTCGCTATATCCAGTAACGCTGCCATTGTTGTCATACACGAACGACATTAGCTTGCCTGGCATGGCAACTACCGCAGGATGAAGGCTCGTTGCATCGGCGTACTGCACCGAAGTGACCGAGACACCGGACGTGGTTCGCACCGTCGCTTTCACCGGGCGACCCGTATTGTCGTAACTATAGACGGCATTGCGCCCCGGTGCTGTCGTCCCCAGGAGGCTGCCCGATGTATCCCATGTCATCCCGCCCGATACTGAACCACTACTGCCGGTTAGCCGAACCTTGTCACCAATGGTCGAGAACGAAAGCGTCCTTGCGCCGTTGCTATCCGTGACAGTTGTCGTTCCCGTGCCATACGCAAACTGTACGTTTTGTGTCGTGTCTGGATGACTGACAGTAGTCGCCCGCCCCTGTGCGTCGTATGTCCACGTCGCAATACGCGAACCTGTTTCGTCAACTATGCCGGTCAGCGCACCTTTGAATCGAGAGTCTCCATAGACGTACTGTCGGACGTTTCCATCTGGCCACGTGACAGAAACGAGGTTGCTGCTTGCGTCGTACTGGTACAGAGTAAGGCGTCCCGCAGGATCGACCAATCGCGCAATACGACCTTTATCGTCATATTCCAGGCGAAGTGTAAGATCGTAGAATGGTTTGGTGTCAGGGCCATGCTGCGTGATCGCAGTAAGAGCCGGCCCGACCGGTCATAGCTCAACGTTCGGATGAACCCCGTCTTGGTAACCTCTGAGAGCAGAACACCTTGCGTAGAGTACGTCTCGGTGGCTTCTGTCACTAGGTCAGTGAGCGTCCAGCCCGCACCATTCTGCGTCAGTGCAAGGCCGCTAAAGCTCTTCGTTCGCCAAGAGTCATTCACCCAGCTGAACGTTAGCGGCTCCCGTTTGCGCGGTATGCAATGACGTTGCCGGAACCACCCGCTGCTCCATGCCGCCCGGTGTATTGCTCGTTACATCAAGGCGGCAGGTCTTCGTACCTGGCGTTGCGCCGGACTTTGAGTAGAGCGTGAAGCAATCGTCCGCGCTCGCCCCGAATGCGCAAAGCAATAACATGAACGCGACTAGTAGACGGGTAAGGCTACCCGTTGGCCGACGAGACGGATTTTTTGTTTTCGTGAATCTCCCTGCTGTAGCACATCGTTAGAAATGCGTAATAATTCGATACTGGACGAAGGAGCTGAAAACCAGAATAAGAGAATTCTGAAATGCACAGGTATGCAACACATCTTCACAAATGCGTGCGATCAGGAAAATTCTCGCAGGACCGGTGTTTGATCTGCGCGTCGATACCGCCTGTGAAGTCAGAAGATTGATTGACGCCTGAGCCGAGCAACATTTGCCCGAAGCCCAAGGGCGAAGTGTCATCGCGTTGGATGGATTTCGCATCATGCCTAGACCGACCGGCCAAAGCTAAATGGATGCCGACTGACTCTCGTCTCGTCGGCACATAAAAAGCGCGAATTGCTCACGCCTTGTTCTTGCTGCGGTGTGATGGCCGCAAGTGGTCGTTAGTGTCGTGCTGCAATCGCTTGCGTGCCTGCGTTTGACTCGCCTGCGAGGCACACAGACAACAAGCGCCGCGTAGGCAAAAACAAAAAACTCATGCCCCCAACAAAACCCCAGTCCGAAACCCCCGCGCACCAGTCAAACGCCCCAACGGCGCGCCAGCCGTAACAAACCGAATAGCACGCCGCATATAAAACACACCTTCGGTTTGACTACAGACAGTAGTCGTCTCATCAGTCAATGGATCGACAATATCAAACAGCCCTTGCCCACGCAGAATGGCGGAATTTCACGGCGCCGGCGATTTTTGTATTGTTGCGTGCGTTTTCGTTGGTCAGGATAATACTGTATATATTGTTTATGTTGCCGCCGGCCGGCACCGCAGCACGCGTTTTCGTAGCAACGTTGAGCGGGACCTCGCGGCTAACCGCGCCTGCTGTTACTGAACACGTCGCGTGAGGAGCGGCCCATGCCGGACAAGTGCAAAAAGCTACAACAGAAAAAGAACGCGGATGCTTGGTGGCATTAGCTGCCACGCATCGTTGCATTGCAAGAACCAGAGTCAACAACCCACAGTTCTGACACGGAGGCACACAGATGATTGCACAGGTCCCTGAACAGTTCATTGCGGGACAGAAAGCAGGTGTGGACGCGCTCTTTGGCTTCCTGAATGCCGTCTATCCGGGCGTTGAAAAGCTGGTCGATTTGAATGTACAGGCGGCGAAAGCCTCGCTGGCCGAAAACCATGCGGTCCTGGCCGAGGCCGTATCTGCCAAAGACCCTCAGTCGTTGCTCGAGTTGCAGAGGCGACAGACCACGTTGACGAACGAGAAGGCGCAGGCCTACTGGCGGCACGTCAATGAAGTTGTCACCGAGACCAGAAGTCAGCTACTCGCGCAGAGCCAGAAGCAGGTGAACGAGTACGTTCGTGAAACTCAAGCGCTCGCAGACAATCTCGGCAAAAACGCGCCAATGCAAAGCGGCACGTTTGCTGCATTCTGGTCGAAGAGCTTCGAAGCGATGCGAGATGCGGGAGCCGCGTTCCAGCAGCAGTCCATGGGGGCGAGTAGGGAAGCCGTGGAAGTCATCGACAAGGCCCGCAAGGTCGTCACGGCCAAGGCGTAAAACTCGAGGCCGCACCTTGGAGGATGCCAGCTTTCGAACGGTAACGCTTCGGGTGTGAAAAAGCCGGCGCGAGGTGCGCCGGCTCTCCGACGCCACTTCACTTTTAGCTTCATTGCCCCATCAACCCGGCTGACGAGCCGACGACCGAGCGGACAGAAAAGCACGGGCACAGTCGTACCGGATTGAATCGATGGTCCGCGCGGTGGCGCGTCGGGCACATCCGGCGTATCGCGTACGGACGCACGGCACGCCGACCCTATGCGCCGCCGTTGTCACGTAATGCGGACTAGGCGTCCTGAGTCTGCCCGGTGCAAAGCCAGTGAACGTCGAGATTGAGGTCGGCGGCAAGACGCATGCAGGCGTCCAGTGGCGGCACGGTGATTCCATGTCGCCAGTAGTCCACGTGGTTTTTGCTTACGCCCAGCGCGGTTGCTGCGCGCGCCGAACTCAGGCCGTTCCGTTTGAACGCCCTGTCAAGGCGGGCGGCCAACGCCCGTCTCAGGCGGTCGTTCTCGATGCTACGCTCAAGGTGGCCGCTGGCGGCATCCTGGTTCATCATATTGACATCTCTCAGTACTGTTTTTTAATCGCCGCCGGGCAATTCGCGGCGTCGAGTCACGCTACTTGTCCCTCATGACGGCCTTGTGACTTTGCATGGCAACGGCCAGTCAAGTGGTGGTGAATGCGATGAACGGTTGAGTGCTCCTGACAAAGGGACATCAAGGGAGGCGTTCGTCGCTGATGGATAGGGCTGGTCGTCCCACGCAGGCCCTTCTTCCCTTCCGGAAATCCGGTTTCAGCAATACCTATCGTCCGTTGCACATACAACGTTTTTTAACAGCCGAAATTGCAATGAACAATAGGAACTTGCGGGAAGTGACGCCATGCCAATCAGGCGTCAACTTTTCGATAAGTCCGGACACCACCGCTGGCAATCCAACAATGACATTTGTGGTAGCTACCATCGCCGCGTTGCCTAAAACAACGGCTTGCGCGATAGGGCGTTGAGGTAACTGTCGTCTTGCACGGTTGGATGCAACTATGATGAGGCGCGACGATGTGCTGCGTGTCTAGGCCGCCAGTAGAAAGCTCACATCGCTTCTGCTACGGGCGTCTTCGATGACCTGCATGAGTGCTTCGGAGGAGAACGGCTTCTGCAGACAGACATCGAAAAGCCGGACAACGTCCTCCTGGCTGTCAGCGTCTCCCGTCATGGAAACGACGAAAGGCCCGGGGTGAACCGGCGATTCCTTCAGCGACAGTGCCACAGCGCTGCCTTTGATGCCGGGCAGGTTCTCGTCAAGGAAAGTGAGTTCAAAGGCGCCGGTACGAAGCAGCTTCAGCGCGGTTTCGCCATCATAGGCCACGACAGCCCGGTGGCCGTAGCATTCCAGCAGAAAAGCCAGACTGTCCGCAACAATTTCATTATCGTCAACGACGAGCACGTTCATTCAATGTTCCTATTACGGGAAGTTCGCGGCTCTGCCATGAATGCTTCTTTTGTAATACGTATTATCAAATGGCGTTACCTATCCGTTTGGTCTGCAGACTAATTTTTAATTATAATCGTCCATGCGTTTGGCAGGCATTTAATACCGCTCAGTTCGACCGCTTTTCCCGGGAACGCCCAGCAGAGTGCGTCATGGACTCAAGCTTTATGTTTGCCCGGCCGACGCGAGAATGGCCGCGAGGGCCTGCATGTCAATCGCTTGGAGAGATGGTGGTCAAAGCCCGCAGAAAGCGCAGCATCGTGGTCTGCCCGCGACGCGTCTCCGGTGAGCGCGATGAGCCTTGCCTGCCGGAGACCCGGCCTGCGCCGGAGTTCCGCAGCGAGGGCAAAGCCGTCGACCGGAGGCGTGACTCGAATCGGGTGGACGACGAAGCTACGCACCAGACGGCTGATGAGCAGAGCGACGTTCCCGGCATAGAGCCGGACGAGGACATTCCGGACGAAGAAACGCCTGCCGAACCTTCTCCTGGCGACGTACCGCCAAACGAGGAAGCGCCTCAAGGCGATGCACTTAAATGAAAGCAGTAATGGCCCTACCGACTTGAGGCAAGCTCCTTTCCAGCAACGGCTGCGGTGCCTCCGTACAGAGGCACCGCGGTTATTATTTTGCGCGCCGCGCCCGAGTGATATTTCTGGCGGAGTCGAATGCGAGGGAAGCTCGGCAACGCGGGGGCGGCGAGGACACGCAACGTCACGCAAAATCAAGCACTTGACCGCAGTCATGCGCAGTCGCGCGCACGCCCGCCGCACTGGTGTCTGCCAGAAATCTGCCAGACGTGACACCCGCCGCCCGCGCCGGCGGGCAACGCCGACTGCCCGTCGCCCGGCAGCTACAGTTAGGGAGTTCGCAACTCCCGCCGGATTATCTTTCCTGTTGAGGTCATTGGAAGCGAATCGATGTATTCGACGAGCCGTGGGTACTCGTGTGCAGCCAGACGCATGCGCACGTGGTCCTGCAATTCCCGGGTCAGCTTCGCCGAAGCGGTGAATCCGTCGGCTAGAACAACGAATGCCTTCACCACCTCGGTGCGTGCGGGGTCCGGCACGCCAATAACCGCTACCAGCTTCACGGCCGGATGACCGAGCAAACAGTCCTCAATCGGTCCTGGCCCAATACGGTATCCAGCGCTCGTGATTACGTCGTCGTTGCGACCCACGTAGTGGATGAATCCGTCCCCATCCATGCAACCAAGGTCGCCTGTCAGCAGGTACGCTCCCGCGAACTTCTCGGCGGTAGCCGACGGATTGTTCCAGTAGCCAAGAAACATCACGGGGACCGGCGAACGAACCGCAATGTTTCCAACCGCGGCTGTCGGTACGGGCACGCCCTGGTCGTCCACTATCCGGATGTCATGACCTGGCACGGCCCGCCCGATTGCTCCCGGCCGGGCCGCGAACCAGGCGCCGCAGGAGGACACGACCATATTGCATTCGGTCTGGCCATAGAACTTGTTCATGGTCACGCCCAAAGCTTCCCGGCCCCACCCTAGGAGTTCGACGCCCAACGATTCCCCGCCGCTTGCGACCGAACGCAGATGCAATTGCCAGCGGTCTAAAGGCGCCTTTTCGGCACGCAGCATCTTCAGCGCCGTCGGTGGCAGGAAAACATGCGTGACCCCATGACGGCTCATCAAATCGAAGGCAGACGCCGCATCGAACTTGCTGAAGCGGCGTGAGAGCACCGGCACGCCGTGGTGCAGGGCGGGCAGCAGTACATCGAGCAACCCGCCAATCCATGCCCAGTCGGCTGGAGTCCAGAAAAGGTCGGCTCTCCTGATACTTCCACCGTGTGACATCTCCACGCCGGGCAAATGGCCCAACAGAACGCGGTGGGCATGCAGTGCGCCTTTGGGCTTCCCGGTAGTTCCTGATGTATAGATGATGACCGCCGGGTCATCGGCGCTGGTCTCCACGGGCTCGAAAGCGTCGGACTCTGCATCAATTGCGTCGTCAAAGTTTTCGGTACCCTCAACTGCCGTGACGCCCGAACCGGAATCGGTGACCAGGACGGTCACCAATGCTGGCAGCTTCTGCCTGATGGCGGCAATTTTTGCTGCTCCCCCGCTATCGGTGACGAGCACGCTGGCTCCGCTATCGCGCAGGCGGTACTCCAACGCTTCCTCTCCGAACAATGCGAAGAGCGGAACGGAAATCGCGCCTGCCTTGAAGGCGGCAATATGGGCAAACGCGGTTTGCGGCGACTGGGCGAGGAGGATTGCGACGCGACTTCCTTCCGTGACACCGCGCTTTCGCAGGCAGTTCGCGGTCTGATTGCTTCTGCGCCGGAGTTCGCCGAAGGAGACGCGGGTGATGTGCCCGTTGCCGTGCTCGTGAATCAGCGCCGGCTGCTGCGGGTCGAGCGCCGCCCACTTATCGCACACATCCACCCCAATGTTGTACTTTCCGGGAATGTTCCAGCGAAATTCCTTAACTGCAGATTCGTAACTGGTGTCTGCGCGCAGCATGGTCAAACTCCCAGGTACTGCCGCTGCAGGTCGGCATCGTTGATTAGCTGTTCCGGGTCACAGTCGAACACAACACGACCTTTGTCAACCAGTCGGCAATGCGCGCCCATGCGGGCAACAAACTCCAGATTCTGTTCAACCACAATGACCGCGATGCCCTCGCGTTCATTGATTTTCCGGACAGTCGCAGCTATCTGGTCAACGACTGAAGGTTGTATCCCTTCGGATGGCTCGTCGAGAAGCAGCAACGATGGGCGCGTGATGAGTGCCCGTGCCAGAGCCAGAATCTGTTGCTGGCCGCCGCTTAGCGAATCTCCACGCTCGTCGGCTTTTTCGCGAAGCATCGGAAATCCGGAAAGCAGCCCGTCAACCGCTTCGCGCCAGTCGCTGCGCTTCGTGCCGAACGCCGCCGCTTTCAGGTTGTCGAGCACCGACAAGGATGGAAAGATGTCACGGCCCTGGGGAACGTATGCAATTCCCCGGTGGGCGCGCTTGTGCATTGGCATGTCTCGTATCGAAGAGCCGCCGAAGAGAATCTCGCCTTGCTGCACCGGGATGGCTCCAACGATGGCACGCAAGAGCGTCGTTTTTCCAACTCCGTTTCGCCCAAGGATGGAAATCATCCGCCCCTGCTCGAGCTCCAGGTCGAGACCGTGCAACACAGGCGTCTGCCCGTACCCGGCGCGAAGGTTCTTCAGTTCAAGCAACATGCCCATGTCCTTGTCGCCCCAGATAGATGTCGAGAATCCGCTCGTCGCGTCGCAGTTCTTCAAGCGACCCGGAGCCGCGAACTCGCGCGCATGGAACAAAGCATCGGCTTTGCGTTGTTCGAACGCGTGCATGCGCGTCTGCGTCCCACGATGTCCGCGTTGACGCTATTCGACGAGATCAAGCGTGCGTATATCGGACTCGAGCGCGTCGCCTCGACAGCGGCAAGCCTGCGCGAATTTCAGGGCGGACAGCTCTCGATCATCGCGTTGCCCGCGTTTGCGCATTCGATCCTGCCCGGCGCGTCCAGACGATTCCACGAAGCGAAGCCCGGTGTGAGCCTGTCGATCGCGACGCAGGAGTCGCCGTTTCTCGAAGAGTGGCTGACCGCGCAGCGCTACGATCTCGGCCTGACAGAACACGGCGCACCGCCGGCCGGCACGCTTCTCACGCCGTTGCTCGAAGTGGACGAAGTCTGTGTGCTGCCCGACGCGCATCCGCTGCTCGCGAAGCGCGCGATTGAACTGAAGGATTTCGCGAATCAGCCTTTCATCAGCTTGTCGTCGAACGATCCATATCGGATTCAGGTCGACGAAGCCTTCGCGCAAGCGGGCATCTCACGCCGACAGATGATCGAGACGCCCACCGCCGTTTCCGTTTGCAGTTTCGTACGGCAGGGCCTTGGTTTGGCTATTGTCAATCCGCTCACCGCTCTCGATTTCGTGGGCCGTAATTTGCATATCCGGCCGCTCGCCGTGTCGTTTCCGTTTCGCGTGAGCGTGGTACATCCGGAGCACCGTCCGAGCCATCCGCTGGCCGGCGCGTTCGTCGAGGCGTTGCAGAGCGAGGCGGACGCACTGCGGCTACAGTTGAAGAATCACACTCACGCTCGGCGCACGTCGGGCGCTCGAACGCAGAAACGCGTCTGAACTGGCGCGCACGAAGCTGGACTTCATACGTGGCGACGTTGATGCGTGGAAAGCCACAACAGTTGGGGCGGATTTTCCGGAAGGCGCAGGCTAACGCTGATTTGTCCCCGGCACCAAGCCAAGCCGTCGATCGACCTCAAAACTCGACCAACGCAAAATCGACCTTGCCCACGTCGCACAAAGGGCAACGCCAGTCGGCCGGGACATCCGCCCAGCGTGTGCCGGGCGCGATGCCCTCGTCGGGCAAGCCGGCGGCTTCGTCGTAGACCCAGCCGCAGATCACGCAGACCCACTGCTTGAAGTCGTCCGCCGATGGGTTTTCTACCACTGCGTGCGGCGCATCTGCTCTCTGCAAGGCCGGCGTCTCATCGTACATGGCAAATCGAAATTCGATGGAGCCGGCGGCGAGCGCCGGCGTTAGCGCGGATGCGTGAAACGAAGTCTTGCGGCGGGATTAAACCAGATGGTCCAGCAGGATAGCGGCGATCAGAGCCGCGCCGCCGATGAGGCCCAACAATTGGAGCAATGTGATGGATTTACGCGAAGAAGCGGGAATTTGTTGGGAGATGGGGGATTTGGAAGCAGTCACGTGGCGTTCTTGATTACGGAAAAAACGAAATAGTACATGGGGCGGGAGCTCGCGCATGTCGATTTGCGCAAACCAAAGTGCATTAGCGCCATTATCGCTTCTCGAACCGGCTGGATTCGCTACCCTTCGGAGATGGACAAATTCCTTTATGACCTGGAATAGCCGATGGTCCCGCGCGTTGCACGTGTCGTTATAGCCGGTGCCGGCGGCGCGCAATTCATCGTCGCCGACGATCGTACGATCCTGCGCGGCGTCAAAAAATTCGAATATCAGGTATTCGACAATGGATTGCCGTGACGCGAATCCCAGAACCGAATCACCGACGTATCGCCTGTGCCGCCCCCCACCACGTGGTCCGGCGCGCCGCTCTCCCGCAACAACGCGCGCAGTTCGTTGATAACCGGAAACACTTCGTGATTCCAGTCCGCGCCCTGCTTGTCGTGCGCGCGCTGTTCGGCTTCGACGATCTCGCGGTCTTCCTTGAAAATGCGTTCGGTGAACCACACCAGCAGCGGCCACGCGAGATTCAGCACGCCCGGAATGCCCGGCTTGCGGATCGACAGCAAACCAAACGTGCGGTTGGTGCGCTGCTCGCGATCGAGCGGCACGTAGACGATCCATAACTCCATCACCATCGTCTGATCGGACGTGCGGATTTGCAGCGTCTGATACGGGTAGCCGGTGCGGATCGTCATCACGTCCTTGTCGTTGTCGCCCCCGGTCTTGCGGCTCTGGCCGAATACGATCGCTTCGCCGATCGGCTGCTGGCCAGCCATGCGTGCAAACGTGTAATCGACTTCGACCCAGCCCTCGCCACGCCGGCGAGCCACCGAACGCGCGCGCATCTGTCCCATTTGCCGGCGATGCAGGAACTGATGGTTCATGTCCATCAGGTTCTCGTGCATGAACGAATAGTGGCAGCTCACCGCGCGGCCGAACCGGCGCGTCTTGTACTTCTTGTCCGATACCGAACCGAGAGCCGGCAACGGATGCGCTTCAGCCAGAGCGGCATCGCCGGGAAACACGAAAATCAGGCCTTCGACTTCGCGGCACGGATACGAACGCACGCCGTTCGGCAGACGCTCGCGGCCCAGATACGGCACGTCGATGCACTTGCCGGAGCAGTCGTACGTCCAGCCGTGATAGCAGCAGCGGATCGACTCACCGTCCACCACGCCCTGATGCAACGGCACCTGACGGTGCGCGCAGCGGTCCTCCAATGCGAACACCGCGCCCGATTCCGTGCGCACCAGCACGATCGGTTCGCCCGCGAACGTCACGCCGTGCGCCTTGCCACGTTTTACCTCGTTCGACCACGCCAGCGGATACCAGTAGTCGGGATGAATGCCGACGCGGCGCAGATCGCGCACTGGTGCGTCGTCGGCGGCATGATTGGACGCGTGCGCATTCACAGCTGCATGCGCGGCTGGATCAGCAGCCGGCGGATCAACGAGCACATCGACGGTGTCTTGTTCGAACGGGGGAACAGCCTGCATAGGTGGAGTCTCCGTGCACGAGCGGAAAGAGCGTCACCGCCCTGCAAATAGCGGCCGACGTCGTCGCACAGTCTACTCGAACCAGCAGGGGGTGGGCCCGCCGACCACCCTTATATACCGCTCGCCGCCGCGCCTCGCCGCAATCGCGCCAGGCTGACGCTCTGGCGCGTCGACGATGGCTATCCGCCGCTAACTTTCGTCGCGCGCCACGAGGCCGGAGCGGCGTTGCACGCCCCACGAGCGTCCGCCGCGCAGGAAATGCAGCCAACCGAGCAGTGCGCCGACATGACGCACCAGCTGGAACGTGAACGGCTCGGCGATCGCCGCGAGGACAGCCATCCGCACACTCGAGCCAGTGCGCTCGCCGGTCCAGCGGCGGTACAGGTGGATGCACCACAGATAAAACGCGAGATCGATCGCGGTTTTCAGGCCGATCACGCTGAAAATCGACACGACGATCGCGCCATGCCCGCCGAACAGAAACGCGAGCAGCAGCGCGAACGCAGTCAGTCCGTAGATGGGCTGCATCGTGTCGATCGCCTTGACCGGCAGCATCAGCATGCCGAGCGTGCCGTAGCGCGGATTGCCGGTCATGTCGCGGTTCCAGTACTGCGTCTGCAGGAAGCCCGCGAACCAGCGGCGGCGCTGCCGCAGGAAACTGCTGAGGTGGCCTGGCGCGTCGGTATGCGCATGCGCGTTGCCGACCACGCGCACGTCCCAGTCGAGGCCGTGATCGACCGAATAGCGGCGCAGCCGATGAATCAGTTCGTAGTCTTCCACCAGACATTGCGGATCGAAGCCGCCCACGTCGACCAGCGCGTCACGCCTGAACGACGCGAACGCGCCCGAGATCAGCAGAAGACTGTCGGCGCGCATCCACGCAAAACGGGCGATGAAGTTGCGCATGTACTCGTAGGTCTGAAACCACTGGAATACGCGGCCCGAAACCGACGTGCCGCAGACCGGCACCAGAATGCCCGCCGCCGCGACCAGCTTCGATTCTCCGGCGAAGGCGGCGCGCATCGCGTAGGTGGCGTCGTCGTCGAGCAGCGTGTCGGCGTCGACGGTCATCACCGTGTCGGTCGTCATGACCGTGATCGCGGCGTTCAGTGCGCGCGCCTTGCCCGCGTGCGGCACACGCAGCCAGTAGAGATTCGGGTAAAGCGAGCTCGGCGCGCTCAGTACGCCTTCGGCTGCGGCAATCAGCCCAAAGCGCTCGGTAAGCAGTTCGCCGGTGTGATCGGTGGAACCGTCGTCGGCGATCACGATTTGCGCCGGACCGTGCGTTTGACGCAAAAGCGCGGCGAGCGTGACCGGCAACACCACCGCCTCGTTATGCGACGCGACGATCACGCCCATGCTCGGCAAATCGCGCTGGTCGAATTCAGGTTCGAGCGGCGGCGTGGGACGCATCAGCGGCAGCGTTTTCAACGTGACAAACGCGAGCAGCAAGGTGTCGTACACCACGTACGCAATACCGGTCGACCACGCCACCACGCCTTGCAGAAAGAACGCGCGCGCGAACAGCAACAGCCACAACGCGACGACGCCGGCATGAATCAGCGTGCTCGACAGCGTAGCGGGACGCGGCAGAATGCGCGGCGATGCGAGAGCGAGCGCCTGTTCGAGAGTTTTCTTCAAAATAACGGCTGAGTCGGTCGAGAGTGCGGTTAAAAGATTGGGCGTGTTGGCCGCGGCGCTTACGGCACCATGCGCTTGAAAACCGACTTGCGATCGATCCATTGGTGTTTCAACGCGCCGCCGATATGCATCGCCAGCAACGCATACAGCGCGTAACCGAGCCACGTATGCAACGCGCCGAAGCGGTCGTGCAAGGTCTCCTTGAGCGTCGGATCGAGACTCATCACGTAGCCGACGCGCGGCCACGGAAACAGGTTGAACAGGCGCATGGGGTGCGTCGCTGCGTCTTTCCAGGCCGAATCGTGCAGCCAGCCGGACAGCGGCAGCGCGATCATCAGCAGATACAGCAGGAAATGCGCGACGTGCGCGGCGATCTTTTCCCACGACGGAAATTGGCGCGGTAACGGCGGCGGCTTGTGCGACACGCGCCACAAGATACGCATGAGCGCGAGACCGAGTACCGTGATGCCGATCGATTTGTGCGTATCGATTACCGGACGCACCCAGTCGTCGGGCAATGAGTCCGCGCTCAGGCCGAGCACGACGTTGCCGATCATCAGCAGCGCGATCAGCCAGTGCAGCAGCATCGCCGTGCGGGTGTAGCGCGACGGCAGGAGTGTGCTGGTCGAATCGGCGTGGGTGTCGGCGTGGGTGTTCATCAATGGGTTCCGTCGGCAAGAAGGCGTTTTTTGAAAGCTGTTTGAAATGAGCCATGCCGACGCATCGTTGATTGCTCCGCCGGCATGAGCCAAACGTATTAGTGTGCCGTTTTATTCCGTCAAACGCTTAAGTGGATATTTCGGTTTATTTCGTCGACGCGCGGCGCAACGCCGGGGCGATAGCCCGCCAGCCGCTGATCTGCCGCCGCTGCGGGAACCGCCACGCCGCCCAGGCAGTCAACCGCGTAACGCGCGGCCGGATGCTTATGCGACGCCGAGTCTGGGGACTTGAAAGCGGCGGCGGAGTCAATGAACCTCGGCGGAATCATCCGTTCAGCGCCGCCCGCACCCGCTCCCGCAGCGTCCGCAACATCTCCGCTTCGAACCACGAATTGCGCTTGAACCACGCGATATTGCGCGGCGATGGATGCGGCAACGGCATGACGTTGGGGCCATACTCGCGCCAGCGCAGCAGCGTATCGGTCAAGGTGGGCCCGAACCCGTCGCCCAGACCGAAGCGTTGCGCATATTGGCCGATCAGCAACGTGAGCCGTACGTCGCGCAACTGCGCGAGCAAGGTCTCATGCCAATGCGCGGCACACTCGGGCCGCGGCGGCAAATCCCCGCTTGTACCTTTGCCCGGATAGCAGAAACCCATCGGCACGATCGCGAATTTCGACTTGTCGTAGAAAGTCTCATCCTCGACATCGAGCCAGTTGCGCAGGCGCGCACCGCTCGCATCGCTCCATGGAATGCCCGAAGCATGCACGCGCGCGCCGGGCGCCTGGCCGATGATCAGGATGCGCGCATCCGCGGACGCCACGACGACTGGCCGCGGCGCATGCGGCAGCATCGGCGCGCAGATCGTACAGGCGCGGATCTCGCGCAGCAGCGTATTCAGTGAAGCGGATTTTCTGGCGTTCATGCAATGGCGCGGAGATCAGGACTCGGTTTCCGGTGGATAGATCAACGTGCCGTCGGGTTGCGCTTGCGCGCCCGGCGTCATCGTTGCGGGGTTGGTGTGGTGCGCATTCATGATGTGCAACACCGTCTCGCCGCGCAGCAACAAATAGTCGGTGATGATACGCCGGTGGCAACGCCACCATACCGCTTCCGAACACATGATCGCGCAACGGCGGCGGTGGCCGAGGTCGAGCAGGCGTGCGAGGCCTTCCTGAAATGCGGCCGTCGTCGCGTAGTCGGCATAGTTGCGAAACGCGGGATGCGTCCAGTAACCGTTCGGCGACGGCGCATCGCCTTTGTGATGGCTGCGGCGGCCACCAAGCTCGCTCAGGTGAAGGTAGTCGATACGCGCAGGCGCGAGCAAGCCCGGCAGCGTATCGCGATTGAATTGCGGATTGGTGCGCGAGCGTGGAATGCTGCGCACGTCTACCAGCATTTCGATCTCCGATGCTTCGAGCAAATGGATGAACTCGCGCAGCGTGCGCGTGGAATGACCGATCGTGAAAAACGGAAGCGTCATCGTGAGTCCACCCGGGTGTTGGCGGCGATGCCGTACGTTTACGCCGCACACGGTGCCTGGTCAACCACAGCGCTGCTGTCGATCGCTTTGTGGCGCAACCGCTGGCGCTTCAACCGACGCATGCCGCAGCAGATCACGCCATCGAGTAGCCGGCCGCCTTCGCAGCTTTATCAGCGCGATGCCGGTCAGGTTTTCCACCATGAGTCGATTCGAGAATAGAAGTCCGGAGTGTGGCGCCCTCGAAGACTATCTGGCGCGGGACAGTTTTCGGTGTTATGGCCGTCGAGCCTGCAGTTGTCGCCGAAACTGCGGGCCTTCGTGGATTTTCTGTCGGCGCGGTTATTTGCCGAGGCGCCGGCGGGCGGATAGCGCTATCGTGTCGGCAACGCTCGCTTCGACCGGATTTCCAATTCATGTCTACCCGCTTTAACGCAGCTTTCACCGCGTTGCTCGCCGCCGCGCTGTTCGGCGCAACCACGCCGCTCGCCAAGGCGCTGCTCGGTTCGTTGTCGCCGTTTTTACTCGCCGGCCTGTTCTACCTCGGCAGCGGCACCGGCCTTGCCGTCGTGATCCTGATGCGCCGGCTGCAAAGCCATGCCCGCGGGCGGCAAGTCAGCCACGACCGCTTCCCTTTACGCGAAGTCCCATGGCTCGCCGGCGCGATCGCGGCTGGCGGCGTCGCCGGTCCGGCGCTGTTGATGCTCGGTTTGCAAACGACGCCCGCAGCCACCGGTTCGCTGCTGCTGAATCTCGAAGGCGTATTCACCGCGCTGATCGCATGGGTCGTGTTTCGCGAGAACGTCGACATGCAGGTGTTCCTCGGCATGGCCGCGATCGTCGCGGGCGGGGTCGTGTTGTCGTGGCAGCCGGGCGCCGCCGGCCTGCCGCCCGGCACCCTGCTGCTGGCTGCCGCGTGTGCCTGCTGGGCCATCGACAACAATCTCACACGCAAAGTATCGGCTAACGATGCCATGTTCATTGCGTGCGTCAAAGGGCTCGTGGCCGGTTCGGTGAATGTCGCGCTCGCGCTCACCCTCGGCGCCGCATGGCCGAAGGCCGCAACCATCGCGCTTGCCATGCTGACGGGTTTCGCCGGCTATGGCGTGAGCCTCGTGCTGTTCGTCGTCGCGTTGCGCAATCTCGGCACCGCGCGCACCGGCGCTTATTTCTCGGTCGCGCCGCTATTCGGCGTGACCTTGTCGTGGGTACTGTGGCCCGAACTGCCGCCACTCATGTTCTGGGTCGCGGCGGCGTTGATGACGCTGGGCGTCTGGCTGCACATCCGCGAACGTCATGAACATCCGCACACTCATGACGCGCTGGACCACACGCATCGTCATCGCCACGACGCGCATCATCAGCACGAACACGATTTTGCGTGGGATGGCAAAGAGCCGCACACCCACCCGCATCGCCATGCACCAATAACGCACGCGCACGCGCATTTCCCTGATATTCATCATCGACATACACATTGATTTCTCGCATGATGCCTCGACGCGGGAACGTGCGGTACCGCAAGACAAAAATCTCTGTGGCCCAGATCATGCGATAGACCGATTCAATTGGCATCAACGCGAATCACGTCCTCTAATGAAACTCCCGTCATCCGCGGTTCATCTTGCCTACTCCGGAGAGATTCATGCCCCACCAGCCCGAGCCCAATGTCGACGAAGTGGTGAAAAACATCGCGGAAGAAACCGATACGCCCACCGAAACAGTCTTGAAGATGTACGCCGATACGTTGGCCGACTATCGAACCGACGCGCGCGTCTTCGATTACGTGCCGCTTTTCGCGGCGAAAAAAGTCCGCGACCAGCTGCGGCATTCGTCTAATCGAAAACATTGATACGCTGGCGCGCGGAGACCACCGGCTGCTTTACACCCTGCTTTCAATCGCTCTGCGCGAGGCGCAAGCCTCGCTGGTTTGCGCAAGCTGATTCGCACAAACACGCACCGACTTAATTTTCACGCTGCTAGACTCTGAACCCAATGCACCGATTTGGGGGAGCAGTTATGCGGGTGACAATCGTAGGCGCGGGTATCGCGGGCTTGAGCACGGCATGGGCGCTCGCGAAGCTGGGACATGACGTTACACTGATCGAGCAAGGCGCGATTCCCAATCCGCTGGCCGCATCGGGCGACCGGCACCGGATGATCCGTCGCGCATATGGCGACGCCGACGGCTACGCGCACACCATCGCTGAAGCGTTCGATAGTTGGGATCTGCTGTGGAACGACCTGGGCGTTTCGCACTATGCCAACTGCGGCGTGCTCGGCATTTCGCAATACGCGGGCGACGGTGCCGAAATGTTCCGCGCCGGCCTCGACCGGATGGAATTCGAATACGAGCGGCTCGACGCACGCGAAGCGGCCGAACGATATCCGTTTCTCGACCCCGCTACCTTTCGCTACGCTTACCTCGACCATGACGGCGGCGCGCTTTTCAGCGAACGCATAGCACGCGATGTCAAAGCGTGGCTCAGGATGAGCGGCGCCGAGATTCGCATGCATGCAAAAGCGCTCGCCGTCGATCCGGCTACGGCGTCCGTGCGACTCGAAGACGGCAGCACCGTTCGCGGCGACAAGCTCGTGGTCACCGCGGGCGCCTGGACCTTGCAGTTGTTCCCCGCCCTCGCTGAAAAGCTGATGACTTATCGCAACACGGTCGCCTATATGGAGCCGCCCGCGGACTTGCGGGACGCGTGGGCGAACGCGCCGGCGATTGTCGATATCGGCGGCGCCAGCGCCGGTTACGTGCTGCCGCCGCTCGACGGCGTCGGTCTGAAGTTCGGCGCGGGCGTGCACAAGACGCTTGCCGCCGACCCCGACGCCAATCGCGTTGCCGCGCCCGGCGAAGGCGACAGGTTGCGCCGGCTATTCTCGCCGCCGTTCGGCCGCATCGACGAATATACGGTCACCGAAGTCAAGACTTGCGCGTACACGTTCACCGCGGATAGCCGTTTCTTTTCGCAGCGTATCGGCAATACGCTGGTCGTCTCGGCATGCTCGGGCCATGGCTATAAATTCGGCGCGGCGGTCGGGCAGCGTATCGCGCAAGCGCTGCATTCGGACGACGACGCCATGCTCGCGCGCTGGCTCAGAGCGGAAATGGCATAGCGACCGCTCGTCACAACGAACAACGCCGCGCTAGCGCCGCGTACGTTCGCGATCCAGTCCACGCACCACGGCAGCGAGGCGCGCCACCAGTGCATCGGCTTCGTCCGGCTTGATGCCCGCGTAGCCGAGCATAAAGCCGTTGTAGTGCGCGGCCTCATTTGCGCGCGGTTGGCAGAACGCGCTGAGCGCCGCGATATGCAAGCCGTGCGCGCGCGTGGCCGCGCTCACGTCCTGATCGCGCAGCGGCGCGTCGAGCCGCACCGTCAGATGCATGCCGCCGCGATCGGACGAGATCGTCACCAGATCGCCCATGTGCCGCTCGATCGCGTCGACCAACGCCGCGCGGCGTTGCTGATAGAGCCGCCGCATGCGCCGCAGATGCCGCGCATATTTCCCGCTATCGATGAAATCCGCCAACGCGATCTGTTCCGCCACGCGACCCTGCCGGGCGATCTCGCTGAGCGCCTCGTCCACCTCGGCGACCAGATGCGCCGGCACGATCATGAAGCCCATTCGCAGCGCTGGAAACATCGTCTTGCTGAAGGTGCCGAGGTAGATCACCGGCGTATCGGCCGCGAGCCCCTGGATCGACGGCAACGGCGGACCGCTGTGGCGCAGTTCGCTGTCGTAGTCGTCTTCGATGATCCACGCGCCGCGCGCCACCGCGTTCTCGATGACCGACCAGCGCCGCTCCAGGCTCAACACACTGCCAAGCGGATATTGATGCGACGGCGTGATGTACAGCAGGCGCGGCGGCGTCTGCTGCCAGTGATCCGGTGTAGGCGCGATGCCGGCGGCGTCGACGGGAATCGGCACCAGTCGCAAACCGGCGGCCTGAAACGCGGCCTTCGCGCCGTGATAACCGGGATCTTCGACCCACACGCGATCGCCGGGATCGGCCAGCATGCATGCGCACAGATCGAGGCTCGCCTGGGTGCCCGCGGTGATGAACACCTGTTCAGGCGAACAACGCACACCGCGCGACACGCGCACATATTCGGCAATCGAGCGGCGTAAGGCGGGATGTCCGGAATTGTTGCCGTAGCCGAGTTCGCCCGGTTCGACCGAGCGCCACGCGCGTTCCATCGAAGCGCGCCATTGCCCGAGCGGAAATTCATCGAGGGCGGGCACGCCGGGACGAAACGGCGTGGGGTCGTCCGGGCTGCTGCGCTCGCGCGGCAACCCGGTGACACGATGCGACAGACGGTTCGCAGGTGCGTGTACGCCGCCGCTGGCCGTGGTGATCGACGCACCCGCGCCGCTCACCATGCTAACGAAGGAGCCATGCCGGCTCGTGGTGATGAAGCCTTCTTCGGTCAGCCGTTCGTAGGCGTACAGCACCGAATTTCGCGCGATGGCGAGTTGCTCGGCGAGCGCACGCGTCGGCACGAGCTTACTGCCGTGGCGGATGACGCCATCGAGAATCGCGCGGCGCAGGGCCTCGTATAGCACATCCTGCTGGCTCAGCTTGCGGCCGCGTGGCGCCCGCCCGACGTTCGACATCAACAGACCGTAGTCCAAGTTCGTGGCTCCAAATTCTGACTGCCTTGTGGAGCTAACAATGGTGCCACAAATTTCTTATGCTGACGGCTGTCGGCAAAGAAGACCGCGAGCAGGCATTGAGCGCAGCCCTCTACATATGCTCGACTCAGCCGTAACGGCGCGAACCGCTCGCCCACAACCTATAACCAGACAAGGAGCCGCAGTCATGTCCGAATCGATTCAAATCCGCCCCGTCAGACCCGCCGACTTCGACGCATGGCTGCCACTGTGGGACGCCTATAACGCGTTCTACGGCCGCTCGGGCGAAACCGCATTGCCGCGCGAGATCACGCAGATCACGTGGGGGCGTTTCTTCGACGGCTACGAGCCGATGCATGCGATGGTCGCCGAGCGCGACGGCAAATTGCTCGGCCTCGTGCACTTCCTGTATCACCGTCACACGACGATGGCGGGCCCGACCTGCTATCTGCAAGATCTGTACACGCTGGAATCGGAGCGCGGCAAGGGCGTCGGTCGGGCGCTGATCGAGGCAGTGTATGCGCGGGCCAAGGCCGACGGTTCGCAGCGCGTCTATTGGCAGACGCATGAAACGAATCAGACAGCGATGCGGCTCTATGACAGCGTTGCTGAACGCTCGGGCTTCGTGGTGTATCGCAAGGCGCTGTGACGCTGCTGCAAAAACGAAGGGTGCATCACCCAGTGCGCCCTTCGCCTTCATGCTACTGCTTCACTTCTACATCCACCACCCACCCAACCCTCAAGCCTCGAGTTGTTCCAGCACCTTGCCTTTGGTCTCGATGCCGAGCAAGTGCACCGTGATCGCTGCCAGCAACGGCACCGCCGCGAGGATATAGAAGGCGACCTGCAGATTGCCGCCGATCATCGTCTTCGACACGATAGCCGGTGCGAAGATGGCCGCCACCTTCAGCCACGCGCCGCCGACACCGCAGCCCATCGCGCGGATGCTGGTCGGATACAACTCCGGCGTATACACGTATGCCGTGATGAAACCGCAAGCGAGGAAGCCGAGCGAGAATGCGCAGCACGTCGCGACCACATACACCGATGAAGCGTGGAACACGCCGGCCAGCAACAACGACAGCGCGCACAACGTGAACGACAGACAAATGATCGGCTTGCGTCCCACCTTATCGACCAGCAACGCGCAGGTCAGCGAACCCACCACGCCGAGCACCGAAGCGGCCACCGCCAGATTCAGCGCCAGTTGCAGCGGCGCGTGATAAACCGTGCGATAGATCGTCGGCAGCCAGGTCGACAGACCGTATTGAATGAAGCCGCAGGTGATCCACAACATCGCCACGGCCAGCGTGCGCTTCAGATACGCCGGGCCGAACAGGTCGCCCATGCGGCGTTTCGGATGACGATTGGCCATCGCTTCGAATTCGGCGGAATGCGCCACCGGCGGCAGCGGACCTTTCGCGGCACGCTCGAACGCGTGCACGGCGGCATCGGCGTCGGCCATCCGTTCGCGCTCGGCGAGCCAGCGCGGCGATTCCGGCACCAGCTTGCGCAGCACGAAGAACAGGATCAACGGCATGCCGCCGATGAAGTACATCGCTTGCCAGCCGAAGCGCGGCACGATCCACGCGCCCAACGCGTTCGACGCGAGCAGGCCGACCGGAAAAACGATCTCATACAGCAGCACGAAACGGCCACGGCCATGCGCACGGCTGATCTCGTTGATGTACGTCGCGGCCACCGGCAATTCACCGCCGAGCCCCAAGCCCTGAATCACGCGCAACACGACAAACGCGGCGAACGTCGGCGCAAAACCGCACGCGATGCTGGTAATGCCGATGATCCCCGAGCTCAATGCAATCGCCCTGACACGGCCGTTGCGTTCCGCGTACCACGGGAACACGAACGCGCCGATCAACTGGCCGACCGAGCCGGAGCCGATCAGAAAGCCGATTTCCCACGGCGTCAGATGCCACTTCGCGATCAGGATCGGCAGTGTGGCCGCGATCGCGATCACGTCGAAGCCGTCGAAGAACGTCGCGAGACCGATCAGTATGCGCGCGCGCACCTGCATCGCATTCTTCGGCAAGCGCTCGAGACGCGCGATGATCGAGCCCCGGGTCACAGGGCCTGAGACACCGGCGCTGCTGCGGTCCCCCATGGTGTTGTCGATGGTTCTCATGCCGTGGTGCCGTCCGTAGGTGTGGTTAGGCAAGCGCCGTTGAGGCGTCGGTCAGTGTGGCAAGGTCGATGGTCCGGCCTTGGTTCATCCACTTGCGCGACAGTTTCAGTTCGCGTGGATTGTTGATGGCGATTACGCCGCGAATCGTGTTGTCTTCCAGATAGAAGAGCGTGGCGCGTTTGCCCCGCAGATCGCCGCGTACGGCGAGCTGCGCATCGGCCGGAATGTCGCCGAGGATTTGCAGATTGACGTCGTATTGATCGGACCAGAACCACGGAATATCCGCGTACGGTTCGAAGATGCCGAGCAACGCTTTTGCCGTGCCGATCGCCTGGTTCTGCGCGTTGGCCCAGGATTCGAGCCGTACGCGGCGCCTGAGCCACGCGCTCGGATGATTCGCGACGTCGCCACAGGCGAAAATGCGCGGGTCTTCGGTCGCGCCGAAATGGTCGACGACGATGCCGTCCTGCACCTCGAGGCCGGCGGCTTCAGCCAGTGCGGTGTGCGGCGTGAGGCCGATCCCGGCGACGGCGAAGTCGGCGTCGAGTGTCGAGCCGTCAGCAAAGGTCGCGCGGATGCGCTCGGCGTCGTTCGGGCGATCCGCGAGCGATACCAGCGACGCCTTCAAGCGCACGTCCACACCGTTCGCGCGATGCAGATCGAGCAGGAAATCCGACACCATCGGCGGCAAGGAGCGGGCGCACAGACGCGACGCGCCTTCCACGACCGACGCTTCTACGCCGAGCTTGCGCGCGGTCGCCGCGACTTCGAGGCCGATCCAGCCGCCGCCGATCACCAGCACACGCTTACTCCTGCGCAGCCGTTCGCCGAGCGCGACGGCTTCGTCGAGCGTGCGCAGATAGGCGATGTGCGAGGTCTTCACCAGCGCGTCCGGCAGACGGCGCGCCGCGCCGCCCGTGGCGATCACGAGGCGGTCGTATTGCACTTCGCGGCCCGATTGCGTGCGCACGATGCGTTGCTCGCGATCGATCGACGTCGCGTAATCCGGCTGCCATGTTTCGACGTTCAGCGCCTCGAAATCGTCGCGCGTCACCAGACGCACGGTTTCGATATCGGCTTCCCCGGCCAGCACGGCCTTCGACAACGGCGGGCGCTCGTACGGCAGATGAATCTCATCGGCGATCATCACGAGGCGGCCATCGAAGCCTTCCTTGCGCAATGTCTTCACGACCCAACCCGCCGCCTGGCCGCCGCCGATCACAACGATCGTGCGCGGCGCTTCGAGTCCGGCGTGCGCGGCTTGCGCCTTTGCAGCAGCAGCGTCAGTCATTTTTGCGCTCCGTCATGAACTTGCCTTCCGGCGCCTTCGCGTTTTTCTGGCGACGCGTATTGCCGTCGATGCCGCCGTCGATCGCCCATTCGGCGAACACGGTCGGACCCGGCTCGAAATCGCGCGGCTTCCATTCGGGCGTGAGCTGGTCCTCGTCGGCGTAGTACTCGATCAGGCCGCCGGCCGGATTCTGGAAGTACCAGAAATACGCCGACGACACCGGATGACGTCCCGGACCAAGTTGCGTATCCCAGCCGCAACGGCTGACGTGCATGCCGCCGCCGAACACTTCATGGATATCCCGCACGGTGAACGCGACGTGGTTCAGGCCGCGTTTGCCGCCAGGGAGTGCCAGCAGGAAGATGTCGTGGTGGCCGCCATGCGGCGCGCAACGCATGAATGCGCCGCGGCCCGGATAACGGTCCGATATCTCGAAGCCGAGCAGTTCCTGATAGAACTTCTCCTGTTCCGCGAGGCGATTCGTGAAGAACACCACGTGGCCCACTTCGACCGGTTCGGCGCGTTCGTAAATCGGCGACGGTTGATCGACGCGCAGTGTTTGGCCCCACACGTTCGACGGCGAACCGTGAATATCGAGCGCACGCTTGCGAGTCACTTCGACGCGAATCGCCATGCCGTTCGGATCGATACAGCCGAGCGCGTCGTCGGTTTCGAAGTGACCCGGCTGGCCGGCGAAATGGCCACGCAGTTCGTCGAGTTCGGCTTTCGTCGCGACGCCCCACGTCACTTCACGCAGCGTCGGACCTTCTTCGAAGGCGGGCGGCAGCGACGGATCGTTCACATCGACGGCGAGAATCGTGCAGCCGTTCAGCGTTTCGAAGCGCGCGTGCCTGTCGTCGTGCCCGATTTCTTTGAGGCCCCAGTCCGCGAAAAACCGCCGGCAAGTCGCGAGATCCGTCACGCCGTAAATAATCTGTTCAATGCCGAGAATCGTCATAACGTGCCTCTTGCCTAGTTCGCCCACGCCAGCGGCGCGTCGTTCAAGCCCCAGTAGAGGCTCTTCTGCTGCATGTATTCGCGGATGCCGAGACGGCCCTTCTCGCGTCCCATGCCGCTCTCTTTCCAGCCGCTGAACGGCGTCGAGATCGAGAACAGCTTGTAGGTGTTGATCCAGACGGTGCCGGCTTCGAGTGCCCGGGCGATCCGGTAGGCGCGTTTGTAGTCGCGTGTCCAGATGCCGGCGGCGAGGCCGAACACGCTGTTGTTCGCTTCTTTCAGCAGCGCGGCTTCGTCGTCGAACGGCATCGCGACCAGCACCGGACCGAAGATTTCTTCCTGGCAGATGCGCGCGTCGTTCGTGAGACCTTCGAGGATCGTCGGCTGGAAATAGGTCCCTTGTTCGCGGCCGTCGCCGACCGGACGTTCGCCGCCGCACAGCAGGCGGCCGCCTTCTTCCAGGCCCAACGCGACGTAACGTTCGACGGTTTCGCGATGCGCCGCGGTGATCAGGGGCCCCATCTGAGTTTCCGCCCGCGACGGATCGCCGACGCGCAGCTTGCGTGCGCCTTCCGCGAGACGCTTCATGAACGCGTCGTAAATCGAGCGCTGCACGAACAGGCGCGACCCCGCGATGCACGCTTCGCCCGACGAACTGAAAATGCCGTACAGCACGCCGTTCACCGCGTGATCGAGGTCGGCGTCATCGAACACGATGGTCGGCGATTTGCCGCCGAGTTCCAGCGACACCGGCATCAGCTTGTCCGCTGCAATGCGCGCGATGCCGCGGCCCACTTCGGTGCCGCCCGTGAACGACACTTTCTTGACCAGCGGATGACGCACCAGCACGTCGCCGATCACCGAACCCTTGCCCGGCAGCACGCTCAGTACACCTTTCGGCACGCCGGCTTCTTCGCAGATGCGCGCAAGCGCCAACGAAACCAGCGGGGTGACCTCCGCGGGTTTCAACACCACCGCGTTGCCACCTGCCAATGCCGGCGCCAGCTTCTGCGCGTCCGAGGCAATCGGCGAGTTCCACGGCGTGATCGCCGCGATCACGCCGATCGGCTCGTGAATGCTCATCGTCAGATAGTCGCCGCGCGAAGGCGTCACTTCTTCGTCGAGCGTTTCGAGGCACGCGGCGAAGTAGCGGAACGTGTTCGCCGCGCTCGCCACCAGTACGCGCGTTTCGCCGATCGGCTTGCCGTTGTCGCGGCGCTGCAATTGCGCAAGCGCTTCGTGACGCGCCATGATCAGATCGGCGATGCGGTACAGAATCAGCGCGCGTTGATGCGGCTTGAGGCCGGACCAATCGGCTTTGCGCCATGCGATATCCGCGGCTTCCACCGCTTCGCGGGCGTCGTCGGCGTTGGCCGTCGAGATTTCCATGTTGACCGACTGATCAGCCGGATACAGGCTTTTGTACGGGTTGCCACGCCCTTGCCGCCATTCGCCGCCGATGAAAATATCGCCGGTGGGCACGAGGCTGGTATCGAAGTAAGTCATGTCGGTCGTTCCGGAGTGCTTCAAACTGGCTTCAACTTGAGGACTTAAATCACGCAGCGTGCCGCGCGATTGCGTAGCGCACGGATCGCGCTATACGCGGTCAGTGCGGACGTCTTGGGGTTGTCCGGCAGCGGTTTGCCGCACATCTCCAGCGACATCTCGCCGAATGCGCCGCGCGCCACGATTCGATGCACGTTGCGCGTCACGTTCGGGTCGGCGATCAGGCGCACTGTGGTCTGATCCAGACCAAGGCCGGCAAAAGCGATCGTCGCGGCAACGTTGGCGTTCTTCGGATACAGCCGTGCGGCCTCGCGCGCGCTGCCTTCGAAAATCACGGTTTCCTCTGTCAGCGTGTTCAGGTTGCAGACCTGTTCCGCTGGCGTGCCGAGCCAGCCCGTAGGCGGCTTACGGCCCGTGTACAGCACTTCGTCGAGACCGCCGAGCTTCGCCGCAGCCAGTGCGTCCACGCCGCCAATTGCGCCGGACAGCAGCGTCAACGTCGCGTCGCCTTCATCGGCCGCTGCGGACAGCGCGTCGAGCAACATCATGTCGGACAGCGCGCCGATCGACGCCACCGCGCAATCCGTGCCAGCTTTCAGCAACGGCACCACGTGATCCACCAGCGCGCTGTGTCCCGCACATTCGAGCGCGAAATGCGGCTTGCTGCTCAACGCCGCCACCGACGACACCACGTCCACCGATCCGCCCACCACTTCGCGCACCGAAGCCGTATGGCGTTCCGGCACGATCACGTGCGACACGCGCACGGCCGGATCGGCCACCACCGAGCGGTACACCGCCTGGCCGATCGCGCCGAAGCCGATCATCGCGACGTCGACCGGCGCGTGATGCCCGGCGTAATCGCCATTACGCATGTTCCGGCTCCTGTTCCTTGACCGGCGGGCCCGCGAACGCGGTGGCGAACGAGCCGACCGACAGCATGTCCACTTCGACCAGCACCGGCCCCGTCTTCGCCATGCCTTCGCGGATGATCTGTTCCGCCTGGTCAAGCGATTTGATGCGGTAGTGAGTCAGCTTCAGGCTCTCGCAGAACTGCGCGAAATCCGGCTGATGCAGATCGACGTAGCAGCGGCGGCCACCGTATTGCGCGTCCTGAATGTTGCGGATCACGCCGTAGCACTGGTCGTTCATCAGCACGATCATCACGTTGGCGTTTTCCTGCACGGCGGTGGCGAGTTCGCCGACGTTGACCATCAGGCCGCCGTCGCCGACGAGGCACACGGTCTTCGCGGCGTTGCCCGCGAGCGCCGCGCCGATGCCCATCTGCATGCCCTGGCCGATGCCGCCGCCGAGTGCATGGACACCCGCACGCGGCGAGAAAATCTTCAGCATGCGGTTGCCCCACGTGCTGTTCGAGATCGTGACGTCGCGAACCCAGTTGTAGTCGCGGCCCACCGCCTGTTGCAGCGCGTCGACGAGGCGCTTGTATGGGCCGAGGCCCTTGCCCACATCGGCGACGGCGCTCTCGCGCGCGGCGGCCAGATCCTGTGCGAACGAAGGATCGACTTTCAGGCGGCCTTCGAGCAGCGTCGCCAGTTCTTCGAGCACCGCCGACGCATCACCGTGCACGAACATTTCGTTGCGATAGCCGCGGTTGTCGGCGAGCGCGTCGGCGTCGATGCGATACAGCGGTTGCGGCAGCGCCAGCTTGTACTTCAGCGTTTCATTGCCACGCAGACGCGAACCGACCACCAGCAGCGCATCGCACGTCTTGTAGAAGCTTTCGACTGCGGCATGCACGTTGAACGCGCCGAGCGTCGCCGGATGATCTTCCGGCAGCACGCCACGGCCCTGCACGCTGGTCACCACGCCGAAGCCCAACGCCACCAGACGCTCGACCGCCGCACGCGCATGGCGCGCACCGCCGCCCAGCCACAGCAGCGGGCGCTTCGCCTTCGCCAGTTGATCGGCGAGGTGCGCGACACGCTTGCTGCAATGCGTGAGCGTGGTCACGTGTGGTGCGTCCAGGTCGGCGGGCCATTCGATTTCGGCGGCTTGAATGTCGATCGGAATTTCGACACTGACCGGACCGCTCGGCGCGGTTTGCGCGACGCGCACGGCTTCGCGGATCGTCGGCAATGCGGTTTCGACGGAACGCACGCGGAACGCGGCCTTCGAAATCGACGACAGCATCGACAATTGGTCCGGCGCTTCGTGGATATACGCGAGGTCCTGATCGAGGTATTCGGTTTCGATCTGGCCGGTGACGTGCAGCAGTGCGGTGCCGGCGGTCAGTGCTTCGACCATCGCGCCCGCTGCGTTGCCCGCTGCGGTGCCGGTGCTGGTGAACGCGACGCCGAGACCACCGGACACGCGCGCGAGGCCGTCGGCCATGTTCACCGCGCCGGCTTCGCCGCGCGCGCCGACGTAGCGGATCTTGCCGCGGTTATGGATCGCGTCGAGGATCGGCATGTTGTGGATCGAGATCACGCCGAATGCGGTTTGAACGCCGCATTGTTCGAGAAAGGCGGCGATCAGCTCGCCAACGGTGGTTTTGTCAGACATGTCGTGCAACGCCTCCAGAAACATCGATGTGACTGCCCGTCGTATAGGACGACAGCGTCGTAGCCAGGTAAAAGAGCGCTTGAGCGGCTTCTTCGGGGCGACCGAAGCGGCCTAGCGGAATGTTTTTCTTACGCGCCAGTTCGGCGGTCCAGTCTTCCCAGTTCTGGCCCGGCTGCGCTTGCGTGGCGAAACGGCGGCGCCACTGCCCCGACTCGACGATGCCGATCAGAATCGAATTCACGCGAATGCGTTGCGGCGCGAGTTCGATCGCGAGCGACTTGACGAGGCTGAGCACGCCGGCGCGCGCCGATGAGGTCGCGACCATGTGCGGCTCCGGTTGCAGCGCGAGCAGCGAGTTCACGCAGACCACCGCCGGGTTGGCTGCATCGCGCAGCATCGGCAGGAACGCGCGGGTCGGGCGGATCACGCTGAAATACTTGAGGTCGAGTTCTTCGCGCCAGGCGTCGTCGGTGGTGTCGGCGAACGTGGAGACGCGGCCCTGGCCGGCGTTGTTCACCAGCATGTCGGTGCGGCCGAAGCGCGCTTGCACGGCTTGCGCGAATGCCGCGACGTCGGCGGCGTCAAGCACGTCGCAGGCATGCACCAACAATTGCGCATCGGGGAACTGCGCGTTCAGCGCGGCTTGCGCTTGCGCAAGACGTTCGGTGTCGCGGCCGCAGATCGCGACCGATGCGCCTGCACGCAGAAACAGTTCGGCGGTCGCGAGGCCGATGCCGGACGAGCCGCCCGTCACCACCGCTACCAGCCCGGTCAAGTCGATTTGAATCATCAGAGCCCCAATGCCTTCATGTATTTCGTGCCCGCGTTCGGGCTACCCTTCGCCCGATAATTGAGCCGCTGCGAGAGTTCGTCGGCGGCCCGGCGGACCTTGTCGATCAGACCGCTGTCGAGCAGCGACGCGTCGATCTCGTGGCGTGGAATCGTCGTGGTGATCACGGCGACGATGCGGCCCGTGTCGTTGCGCACCGGCGCGCTGACCACCGAAATGCCGCGTTCGAACGACGACTCGCTGATCGCGAAGCCGCGCCGTGCGTCGTCGCGAATCCGTTCGTATAGCTCATCGATCGTGGCGGGCGTTTGCTTCGTGAAGCGTTCGAGTTCCGGTTCGGGATAGAGCTTCTTCAACTCGTCGAGCGTCATGTCGCCCATCAGCACCTGGCCGTGGGTCGTCGCGTGGGCAGGCAGGCGCGTGCCGACGTTCACTTTCACCGAGCTGAAAATCGGCGCGTGACTTTGCGCCTTGGCGACGAACACGACGTCGCGCCCGTCGCGAATCACGATGTGGGTCGTCAAGCCGGTGTCGTCGCGCAGCGCTTCGATGATCGGCAAGCCGAGGTCGGTCAATTCGAGCGAACTCAGATATTCGAAACCGAGTCGCAGCACCGCGACGCCGAGGCGATAGTTGCGGTCCTTGTCGGCACGCTCGAGAAAGCCGAGCGATTCGAGTGTTTGCAGCAGACGGAATACCGTCGTGCGGGGAATCTTCAGGCGCCTGGACAATTCCGGTGCGCCGAGAACCGGCTCGCGCGGCGAGAACTCCGTGAGAATCTTCAAACCGCGTTCGAGACCCGGCACCCGGTAACTGGTGTCGTTGCGGTCGTCGTCCGCGTCGCGCTCGGCGCTAAACGTGTCGGGCGTCATTCATTGGCTCCGTTGTCCGTCGCTGGTGCGGCAGAACGTGTCGATGATCGCGGTGTACGCGGCGGGTGCTTCGATATAACCGGCGTGCCCCGCGTGTGGCAGGACCTGCAATGTGGTGCCCGCTGCCAGTGCGATTCGCTCGCAGGCATCGGGGGTGGTAACGATGTCGTCGGCGCCGACCGCCACGTTGATGCGGCCTCTGTAACGCGTGAGGTCGGCGGCGAGATCGGCGTTGGCGAGCAGATGCGTCGCCTGGGCGTAGCCGTGCGGGATCACGCGCGACATGTTCCAGCGCACCAAGGCGCGGGCTTCGTCGCTTGCGTGAGCGGACAACATATTGGTGCTGCGCTGTTCGGCGAGGCCAAGCGGGCCGAGTTCTTCCAGCATGGCAAGACGCTGGTCGCGTTTCGTTTCGCGCACTTGCGCCGACGCCGCGCCATAACCGCCGGCGGGCGACAACAGCAGCAGGCCGGCCACACGTTGCGGATGCGCGGCGGCAAACGCGCCGGCGATGATCGCGCCGAGCGAATGGCCGAGCAGCACACAGCGTTCGATGCCGAGTGCGTCGAGCCATTCCTTCAGCACGGTTGCGTAGTCGCTTGCGGCGGGTGATTCGGCCGCAACCGGCGTGGATGCGCCATAACCCGGCGCATCCCACGCGAGCACGCGGCGCGTTGCGCCGAGCACTTCGAATTGCTGCACCCACGAAGCCGCGCCCGAACCGATACCGTGCAACAACACCAGCGGCAACGCAACGCTGTCGGCGCTATCCACTTCGCGATAGCTCACGGCGCATTGCGATGGCAGCCGGATCTGCTGCGCCGGAAAACGCGCAAGATGCGCTTCGAGCACGGCGTTTTGATCGGCGGTGACGGACGGGACTGCGGACATGAGTTCTCTTCTCACAGTGAGCGGTAGTGCGGGCGCTTAGCGCTTAAGCTTCGCCAGCGGCGAATCCGGCGGATACGTCGGCGTGATCGGCTTCGGTGAACCGAGCATCACGCACATCAACGCGTCCTCTTCACCGATGTTCACTTCCGTGCGATACACGCCCGGCGGCACCGAAATCAGATCGCGTTCGCCGAGCACCGCTTCCCAAGTTTCGCCGTCCTTCTCGCAGATCACTTTCATCTTGCCGCGCAGCACGAAGAAAATTTCTTCGACGTCCATATGAATATGGCTTGGCCCGATGTTGCCGGCTGGGATCACCATCGTCGAGAACGTAAAGCCGCCTGCGGGTACCGTGTTCGCGTCCTTCGCGACGCCCGTGCCGCCCGTGCCGACATAGCGCATTTGCGCGCGGCGGTATTGCGGGTCGTAGTCGGCCTGGAACTTCAGCGCGTCCCAGTCATAGCGACGCGTTTCCAGGCGCGCGACGCGGCTGTCCAGCCATTGGGCAAAGCTCGCGTCCGCGGGTTGGTCCCACGACTTGCGTTCGATTTCGGCGTCCGTCATCTCTTTCTCCTTACGATTCGACAAGATCAATTCATCACGAAGCCGCCGTTGACCGGCAGCAACTGGCCGGTCACGAAACGCGCGGCATCGGACAATAGGAACAGCACCGGCCCGGTGACGTCGTCGGGCACTTGTGCGCGCGTCAGCGCGCGGCCTTGCAGGTAATACTGATGACGCTCGGCGGGCACGTACGCGGTGGCCTCGACTTCGGTCAGGCCCGGCGCGATTGCGTTGACGGTTACGTTGTGCGCGCCGAACTCGCGTGCCAGCGAACGCGTCATCGAGATCACCGCGCCCTTGCTCGCTACGTACGCGAGCAGCTTCGGCGCGCCCCACATCGCCGTATCCGAGGCGATGTTGACGATGCTGCCGCGGCCCGAGTCGCGCAGGTACGGCAGCGCCGCGGTGCTCATGAGCCACGTGCCGCGCACGTTGACGTTCATCACGGCGTCCCACGTCTCGACCGACAGCTCGTCGGCAAACCTGCCACCGGAGTTGGTGATCGCCGCGTTGTTGATCAGTGCGTCCAGACCGCCGAGCTGCGCTGCGGCCTGATCGGCAAATGGCTTGATGCTGGCGGGGTCGGCGAGATCGAGCGGCAGATACGTGATCGCATGGCCTTGCTCGGCGAGCAATGCCGCCAACGCGCGGCCTTCGTCGTGCAGCACGTCGCCGAACACCACTTGCGCGCCGGCTTGCGCCAGCGCGCGGACGAATGCCGCGCCGAGACCGCGCGCGCCGCCCGTCACGACGACGCGCCGGCCTTTGAGTGCCGACAATGCCAGTGGCGCTTCGTTATGCATGGCTGTGGCCTGCTGCTTCGGTGTGAGCGCTTGCAGCCTGAGCGCGATGCGCGTCCAGTTCAGCGAAATGCTGTTGCGCGCGCTGACGGAACATGCGGCGCACACGCGTCATGCCGACGTCGTGCTGATAAAGAAATTCGTGTTCGCGTGCATTCGGCGCCATGCTTTCGAGCACGTAACGGTCTTGCTCGAGCACGACCCAGTGCAGCCCTTCCAGGCGGTTGCGGTACATGAAGCGCCATGCGTCGCGCTGCCAGCCCGACACCTTGCGGGTGCGCCAGAAGTAAACCTGGCAGTTATTTTCGTCGACCGGCGTGGCAAAGCCGATGATCCCGAAGTTGCCACCCGGGCCGAACTTCTTCTTGTACGGAATCGCGAGACGCATCCACAGCGCGCCGGTTTCGCCGAGTTCGACCCAGTCGAAGTTCACATCGCGCTGGCCGACCTTTTCGAACATCAGGCCCGTTTCGGTCTTGCGCACGCGCATGTCGGCCTGCTTGTCGCCTTCGGCCATCGAGTGCGAGGTCGCGTGCAGATACGCGCCGTGCATCGGATCCATCACGTTGTCGATCGCGTACTGGTAATTGCACTTCCAGTTCGACATGCACAGGAAGTTCGCGTACGCCTCGCCGACCAGTTCTTCCGGCAGCACGAGCGGTGTGGGTTCTTTGTGCGCTTCGTCGCCGAACCACAGGAAGATCGCGCCGGCGTGCTCTTCGACCGGATACGACTTCACGCACTTCTGGCCTTCCAGCGGACAGTTCGACACAGCCGGCACTTTGGTGACCGTGCCGCCACCGTCGATTTCAATGCCGTGATACCAGCACGCGACGCTGCCGCCAAGGTTCCAGCCGAGCGACAGACGCGCGCCGCGATGCGGGCAGCGGTCTTCGAGCGCGCGGACTTTGCCGTCCTTGTCGCGCCACAGCACGATCTGGTCGCCGAGGCGCGTGATGCCGACCGGCGCGTCGCCGACTTGCCAGCTCGGCGAGACCGGATACCAGTAGTTGCGCAGACCGCGGTCCAGATAGGACCGAATCGGGTCGGCCGCGCCTTGAGTCGTTGTATTGGGGGACGTCATGAAGAGACTCCGGATACGGATGCGATGGAACGTGGTCGGGAAAGCACGCTTAGTCGGCGAGCAGACGGAATTCGGCGGCGAGGCGTTCGGCGTCCCACGCATTGCCCTCGGGTGTGCGGAAACCCACGCCATTCAAGCCGTCGACGACTTCCTGCAACTCCATCGCGCCGGCTTCGAAGACTTTTTCGAGCGCATCGCCGAAGTCGTTTTCGTACTGGGTCGGCTCGGCCTTACGCGTTTGCCAGATGAAGTTTTCGGTCTCGCCCGGCTTTTCGATCACGCCTTTGCCGGCGACGTTGTTCGGCTGCGGCGCGAGCCACGGCTTCAGGAAGGGATTGAAGTTCACGGCTACCTCTCGCATGTCATTCCACCTTGATCTGGATTTCTTCGCCGGCGAGACGTACCGAGTACATCTTCAGGTCGCGGCCACCCGGCTCTTTCAGGCATTTGCCGGTCGGGATATGGAACACGGCTTCGTGCAGCGGACATTCGACGGTGTCGCCGTCGACAAAGCCCTGCGTCAGCAACGCGTACGCATGGGGGCAGACGTTTTCCAGCGCGTACAGCGCATCGCCCACCTTGTAGATGCCGATTTCGGTGCCGTCGAGCTTGAACTCGATCGGCGCGTCCTCGGACAGGTCGCCGGCATGGCCGGCGCAGCGCCATTGTTCAGTCATTTCTCGCCTATCTCCTGGAGCCTTATGTTCCATATAAGGAACATCAGTTCGTGTATGGATAATTATAGGATTGGCTTTGGCGAGAAGAAATAAAAATCGAGATAGCTAGGGGAAAACACCGAGTGTGGCACCCACAACACAGCGTCGCGCGGACTGACGTGAGTGGCCGCGCTGGCCTCAGAGCCTTTCCAGGCATGGGTTTTCGGCCTATTTTCAGACAAATGCCGATGCGCTCATGCGGGTTTGTACGGGGTCCGAAAATTTATTTTGACCGCTTCCAGACTCACTATAATTTTCCATAGGCGATACAAGCGCCCATAGATGGAACATAAAGCGTGGCAGTTTTGGCGCATAAACCCAAAGCTGCATCAACCCACAGTACGGATCAGGGATGACGGAATCGCGAAGGCGCTAACCGTCGTGTGATCAGGAGAACCAACGGTGAAGCACATCATCGCAGCCGGCGTAGCGGCAATCTGCGCAACGACAGGCGCCTGGGCGCAGAGCAGCGTGACGCTATACGGCAGCCTGGATGCCGGTGTCGCGTACATCAGCAATGCGGGTGGCCATTCGAAGTGGATCGAGGAACAGGGCAACATGCAGCCGGACCGCTGGGGCCTGAAGGGTGTCGAGGATCTGGGCGGCGGTTTGAAGACGGTCTTCCAGCTGGAGAACGGTTTTTATACGAACACCGGTAACTTCGCCAAAGCCGGCACGCTGTTCAATCGCCAGGCTTTTGTCGGACTGAGTTCGGACCAGATCGGCACGCTGACATTCGGCCATCAGACGCCGTTCAGCTTCGACGTGCTGGGTCCGTTGAGCACGGCCTATCTGGCTGCGAGCTGGTACGCGTTCCACCCGGGCAATATCGACGAACTCGCCGACACCGGCGTGGTGCCGTTCGACAACTCGATGAAATTCCGCTCAGCGAGTTTCGGCGGCTTCTCGTTCGGCGCGATGATGGGGCTCGGCAACACGACCAACTTCTCGACCGGCAAGACGCTGAGCTTTGCGCTGAGCTATGCGAACGGTCCGTTCAAGGCCGGCGCGACGTACGCGAACGAGCATGACCGCACGCCGTCGATCGTGACAACGGGCATCACCAGCTTCCAGGGCGTCGCGGCCGCGAACTACACGGCGAGCAAAGTCGAGAACATGGGCGCGGGCGCGTCATACCAGTTCGGCAAGCTGCTGGTGCATGGCTTGTACACGCGCGTGAAGCTCGAATCGTCGGGACATTCGGACACGTATCAGAGCTACGACGTCGGCGCGAATTACCAGTTCACGCCGTTCAACAGCGTGGCCGGCGGCGCCGCGACGACCACGCTGGCCGGCCATCGCTGGACGCAGTTCGAGATCGGCGATATCTACGCGCTCTCGAAGTCGACGCAGTTGTACGTGAATGCGCTCTACGAGCGCGCGGGCTCCAACACGAACGCCGCGTTCTTTACTGCGGGTGTGTCGAGTGGCCGGAACCAGACGATTCTCCTGACCGGCATCCACCACTCGTTCTGATGCGAATAATGTCGATGGTGTAAAGCAAACGGCCCGGCTGTTTTCACAGCCGGGCCGTTGAACATGGGCAAACGCGGAATCAGTTCGCCGCAACGGGTTTGCGGCGCGCTTGGGCCGCGGTCGGATCATCCGGCCGCGGGCGATAGCTGAGCCGTTCGGACAATTCGAGCGCCGCCTGGCACACCGCGATGACGAGCGGTTCGCGTTCCCCCGCTTCGCCGATATCGGAACGTGGAATGGTGACGGTCAGCGCGGCGACGATCCTGCCGCTTTGGTCGCGTACCGGCGCGCTCACCACCGAAATCCCTCGCTCGAACGACGCTTCGCTCAACGCGTAGCCGAGCGCCGCACTTTCGCGCACTCTGCCGTACAGCTCTTCGACAGTCGCCGGCGTGCGCTCGGTGAAGCGTTCGAGTTGCGGTTCGGGATACAACTGACGCAATTCCTCGAAGCTCAAATCGCCCATCAGCACCTGCCCATGCACGGTGGCATGCGCCGGCAAACGCGTGCCGACATGCACTTTCACCGAACTGAACATCGGCTCATGGGTCTGCGCCTTGGCGACGAACACCACATCACGCTGATCGCGAATCAGCAGATGCGTGCTCAGGCCGGTCGCATCGCGCAAGCGTTCGAGAATCGGTGTGCCGACGTCGGTGAGTTCGAGCGAACTCAGGTATTCGAAACCGAGCCGCAGCACCGCGACACTCAGGCGGAAGTAGCGGTCGCCATTGACACGCTCGAGAAAGCCGAGTGCTTCGAGCGTCTGCAATAAACGGAAAGTAGTGGTGCGCGGAATGCCGATGCGCTTCGACAATTCGGGCGCGCCGAGTACCGGCTCGCGCGCGCTGAATTCGGCGAGGATGCGCAGGCCGCGCTCCAGGCCCGGCACGAGGTAGGTCGATCCGCCGGTGCTCTCTTCGTCGGCGGAATCGGTGGAATCAGCGCTGTCCGCCTGGGGCGGCGCCGCTTCGTCTCGAGGAGCGGGCGCTGCCGCACCGCGCGGCCTCGCTTGCTTGCGCCCCGCTCCTGTCTGGTCTTCTTTTGCCATCTTGGCTGCCGTTTCTGCTGTTCATCGTTTACAGATCAGCATGATAGCGCGAAGCATGGGGCGGCCATTTATCTGGCGGGCGGCGCAGCGGGCATCGCGAGCGCTCATTTGCGGCTGCTGGCAGCGCAGTTTGTGCACCGCCACCCTTTCGCGCGGTGCTATCCTTTGATGCGGTTCGTAGCGCCGGGCCATTGCGCCGCGCTTTCGCTCCTCGCTCGCGTCCGGAGGGCACGCTCATG
This sequence comes from Paraburkholderia sp. SIMBA_030, assembly GCF_046535245.1. Lineage (NCBI taxonomy): Bacteria > Pseudomonadati > Pseudomonadota > Betaproteobacteria > Burkholderiales > Burkholderiaceae > Paraburkholderia > Paraburkholderia sp. SIMBA_030. Next base: position 78,449 of record NZ_JAWRXB010000013.1, on the reverse strand, counting down.
TCCGATTCCATCCAGATTCAGGTCGACGACTCGCATCTTTATCCGGGCTGTGCGGTGCGCATCGCGCACCTGCCCGAGCCGGACCGCGCGGCCGCCGCGATAGTCGAATTCGCCGACGGCTCAGGCGCACACGCCACCTGCCATCGCCGCGCGCCCGACGAACTCGAATTGACTGTCGACGGCTACGCCACCCAAAGACGCCATCCCGTCGACGCCAGGCATTGGCTCCTGCTGGCCGTTGACGCAACGCACAACAGTTGGCGCGTCAAGCGGCGTCTGCCTTAAGCTGGCCCGGCCGGGCCAGTCCGAACCTCAAACCGTCGTCGCGCGCACGTCGCCGCGAGCAGCGCTTTGACGCCCGCTTTGACATCCGTCACACAAACTGCGAAAACACCGATGACCGATAACGACGCCACCCTGCCGCCCAATCCCGACGACGCTCCTGACGATCCCGAGCGCCGCCGCGTCCTGACGGGCCTCGCAGCGGTTGGCATGGGACTCGCGCTCGCCGGCTGCCACACGGCTGAGCAGAGCGCGGCGAACGGCGCCGCGCCGCGCAGTGCCGCCGACTTGCGACTCGACGCCGCGCTGCGCGACCAGGTCCGCCATATCGTGGTGATCTACGCCGAGAACCGCAGCTTCGCCAACCTGTACGGCGATTTTCCCGGCGTCCAGTACCCACTCGATGCAGTGACAGCCGAGCGTTACCTGCAGTTCGACCGCGACGGCAAGATACCGCTGCCGCAGTTGCCGAAGATCTGGGGCGGCCTCGTGCCGCAGGCGCAGGAAGTAGACGGCAAGCGCTACATGATTGGTGAACGCGATATCGGCAGCTTGCACAACCGGCCGTTCCACATCACCGACGCGCAGGGCACGCCGCTGCCGAACGGCGTCATTACGCGCGACTTGGTGCATCGTTTCTATCAGAACCAGATGCAGATCAACGCCGGGCGCAACGATCAGTTCGCCGCATGGAGCGATTCCGGCGGCCTGGTGATGGGCCACTACCGCAATTCCGCCGACACGCTGCGTCTATGGAATCTCGCGCGGCAGTACACGCTATGCGACAACTTCTTCATGGCGGCCTTCGGCGGCTCGTGGCTGAACCACATCTTTCTGATCTCGGCGCAGGCGCCGTTCTACCCGGACGTGCTTAACAGTCCGGCGAAGAAGCTGGTGTCGGTGGTGGAAGGCGACGACCTGACCGGCACGCGCCTCAAGCTAGCGGCGAATTCGCCCGCGTCCGCGCTCGACGGTCCGCCGAAATACGTCAACGACGGCTTGTTCACCGCCGACGGCTACGCCGTCAACACGATGGCGCCGCCCTATCAGCCGAGCAACGTGCGCGCGGCGCCAGGCGGCGATCCGGCGCTCGCCGATCCATCGAATCCGCGCGTGCTGCCGCCACAAAAGCTCGCGACGATCGGCGACCGTATGACGGACAAGGGTGTCGATTGGGCGTGGTACAGCGGCGCGTGGCAATACGCACTCGAACATCAGGACACCGGTGCCGTCCCCGACTTCCAGTATCACCACCAGCCGTTCAACTACTTCGCCAATTACGCGCCGGGCACTGCGGCGCGCCGCAAATATCTGCGCGATGCGGGCCTGGGCAGCGAAGCGTCGACCAATCGCCTGCTCGCCGATATCGATGCGGGGCGCCTGCCGTCCGTCACGTTCTACAAACCGCAGGGCGATCTCAACATGCATGCGGGTTATGCCGACGTCGAATCAGGCGACCGGCATATCGCGCACGTCGTCGAGCATATTCAGCGCAGTGCGCAGTGGGCTAACACTGTGGTGATCGTCACCGTCGACGAGAACGGCGGCTGGTGGGATCCTGTCGCGCCGCCCAAGGGCGATCGCTGGGGGCCGGGATCGCGGATTCCGGCAATTGTAATTTCGCCGCTGGCGAAGAGAGGGTATGTCGATCATACGGTGTACGATACTAACTCGATCCTGCGATTTATCAGCCGCGTGTATGGGCTGGCGCCGCTTGATGGGGTTGTGGCGAGAGATCGCGCTTTTGCGGAGAATGGCCTGGCGCCGCTTGGCGATTTGACTAATGCGCTTGATCTTGCCTGAGCACACCGCCGCGACCATCACATGGACGCCGCTATCGTACAGCCACATGCATCGCGTCGAGTTTTTTCGTGCCGGATCGTCGTAGCTTTGGCTTGCATAACGCGCGTCGCGGCATAGACTGATAGAGCCATACTTCGCAATTTGTACGGAACTGCCATGCGCCTGACCATCCTTATCAACGGTTCCGATCCCACCGTTAGCCACGATTACGCTGTGCTATGGCTCGACACTGAAGAGCACAGGTGGTCGAGAGAAGCGCATCAAGGGATCGATCTGCCCCCGTGGGGTGAATTACACGACAAAGACGGCGTCACCACGCTCTGCGCGCCGAGCGCGGACGCGCCGCTGTGCACACTGCGTGGATTACACGTGGACCGCAAACAGCAAGTAAGCGCAGCGCAAGGCGCCGCCGCATGGACAGCCGTGCCGACGCGCATGCAAACAAGCGGCTTCTGGCGCCTGCAAGCCGTCGACCGGCAAACGACCCACGCCGAACACAGCGTGTTCGGGAATTAACTTCCCGCGCTCTTTCTTGTCGCGCGAACGACCGTACGAATCGGACGGCGCCGCCTGAGCGCAGGCGGGCTTGTACGCCCGATTTGCAGCCAGTTCAACCGCTCTCGCACTTTTGCCGACGTTTAAGCCGTTCTTAAGTTTGCGTGCGTAGAGTTGGAAATCCACGCATTAGGGTCGCTGCAAGGCGGCCCATTTTTTTGTCCAAAGCGGTTCCGGTTGTCCTGGGTGCTCCGCGCAAATCCCCTCACAATTTCCGCTGTGTTTTCGTGCGTTCCACGTCGCTCGAAGCGGGCTTGCAACGCTATACTTGCGCCCCCATCCCTCGACCGATTGACTCATGAAGAAGTGGTTCGCCTGTCTGTTGTTTGCCGTCGCCGCTCACGCGAGCGCGGCGCCCTCCTGCACCCAGTTCACACCGAATGCGCAATGGCCGGTGCTGAGCAATCAGAAGATGGCGCCGAAAACGCGCATGCTTTGCTACTCCGATTTCGCCGTTCTGCATTCCGGTATCACGCATGGTCCACTATGGTCCGCCGAGCATCTGACGCGCGATCATATCGAAGCCGCCAAAGACATGGTGCGCACCAACAAGTTCTTCGAAGATGCGCGCCTGCCCGACGGCGAAGGTGCGACGCTGGCGGACTATAAACGCAGCGGTTTCGATCGTGGTCATATGAGCCCGGCCGGCAATCGCTGGAACCCGGAAGCGATGGCACAATCGTTTTCGCTCGCCAACGTTGTCCCGCAAAACCGCGAGAACAATCAGCGCCTGTGGGCGCGCATCGAAACCTCGGTGCGCAAAATTGCAAGGTCGTACGACGAGACTTACGTAGTCACCGGGCCGATTTTCAACGGCCAGCAATTGCAGACCATCGGGCCGACGCGCGTGTTTGTGCCGACGCAATTATTCAAGGTCGTCTACGTGCCGTCGAAGCGGATGGCGTTTGCGGTGGTGGTGGACAATGTCTCGACCAACCGTTACGACATCAAGACGATTCACGAACTCGAAACGGCGAGCGGTATGCGTTTTCCGGGCATTCCGGAGACCCTCAAAGATCAGCGACCGGGAGGACTGAAAGGTGTTTAAACCCTATTCGAACGATGACGACGTGCTCAACATTCAGGGCGATGCGCTCACCGTGAGCAACGGTACCACCCGCGTCGTGCTGAACGGAACACTGGAGCTCACGCAGGACCAGCGCGGACTCAAGGCGGCGCTCGCGCTCAAGGAAGCGGTGGATGCGATCGTCGCTGCATTGCAAGCCCAGACCAATCTGCCCGCCAAGGTAAAGGACGAGCCGGATGCGAAACCGGGGGTGGTGCAGAACCCGTTTCAATAACGCTTTAGCGAACCGCCGTAGTGCGAAGGCGCGGGATTTTTTCGCCGCCTTCGCCGTGCGCCGCCGGCTTAGCCTTTGCCGATCGACTCTAGTCACCTTCCGGATAAGCAATCCTTATCATATCGATCTCCAGAGCACCGCAAGCACCCTCTTTATTTCGATTGCGCACTGTCCTGGCAGTCGCCGATGCATCCCGACTTGTTTCAACCGTTACGTTTTGTCACCAGAGCACCGTCAACTCCTGTCTTCCGGTCAACGTTAAACCGGCAGCGCTGAAAAATCTCAGCCGCCACACAAGATTCAGCCGGTTAAACCAAGGAGTTAAACCATGAAGACGCTTTTCGCCGCTCTCGCTTCCGCTCTGCTCGTGTCGACCGCTTTCGCACAAACCGCCGCACCGTCGACCACGCAGCCGCAGCAACCCGCGCAAACGCAACCCGCTGGCCAGGCAAATCTGAAGGCAAGCACGGCTGTGCAAACCGGCGCCGCCGAGACCGGCACGGCCACGACGAAAGCCACGACGAAAGCGCATGTGAAAAAAGCTTCCACCGCTCACACCGCGAAGAAGCCGGTCCATAAAACCAGCAAGAAGAAAGACGCTGTCGAAGCGGGCGCGGACAAAACCAAAACGGGCAGCGCGAACGAGGCCAGCAATGCGCCGGTTAAAGCCGACGGCGCAAAAACCGACACGACCAAAACGCAATAACACGTGTCCGGTTTTCGGCACGCACCGGCGAGGCATGTGTAGTTAATCAAAGCCGAACCGTGCCGTTCAGGGAGGGCGAGTCTTATGACTCGCCTTTTTTTATGCGCTTTTTTATCCATCGTTTCTTCTCGCCGTGCACAGCGCGCATCGTTTTTTCACTCGGTGCTTTAATTTTTTCACTGCATTTGCTCAGAGACGTCTACTCTCTATTCAGAGTTGCGAGTGCGCTGAGTTTCTGCACATCGGCAATTTCGATTTCAGCGTAACGCAGCTTCAACACGCCTTGCGTTTCGAACTGCTTAGAACCGATGGTTTCAAATTCCGCTGCCCGCGATTATGTTGACTTTGATTAAGGAGAGGCATCCATGAGAACGCTGACCGAACAGCTGACGCAATACGCGGCCTACCATCGTGACCGGCGCAATATCGCCACGCATTTCATCGGCATTCCGATGATCGTACTGGCGCTGGCGGTGCTGTTGAGCCGGCCCGCGTTCATTTTCGGCGCACTGCCGTTTTCGCTATCGCCCGCGTGGGTATTGTTCGTAGCGGCAACGCTCTATTACTTCGTGCTCGACGTGCCGCTCGGCGCGTTGATGGCGGTCGTGTCGGTGTTGTGCGTCGCGTGCGGTCAGTGGCTGGCCGCGCATTCGACGCTCACCTGGCTGGCCTCGGGCATCGGTCTGTTCGTGGTCGGCTGGGTGTTTCAGTTCATCGGCCACGTCGCATTCGAGCATCGCAAGCCGGCCTTTGTCGACGACGTGATCGGGCTTCTGATCGGCCCGCTGTTCGTGCTGGCCGAAGCATTGTTCGGTTTCGGCTGGCGGCCTGCGCTGCGCGAAGCGATCGAAGCGCAAGTCGGCCCAACGCGTATCAACCCGGATCGTGCGGCGGCACATCGCTGAACACGCGCGTGCCCGTGCCGCATTCAGCCCGCACGCTCAGCGCGGCGCGAGGCGTACGAGCCGCACGCTATGCAACGCGGTCAGCGCGACCGCGATCCAGATCGGTATGTAAGTGGCCAACTGCTGCGCGCCAAGCGTTTCGCCGAGCAAGGTCACCGAGACCACCACCAGCAACACGGGCTCGACATAGCCGAGAATGCCGAACAGCGCGACCGGCAACAGGCGGCTCGCCTTTAGATATGAAGCCAGCGCGACGGTGCTGAGCGCGCCAAGGCCCGGCAACAGCAGGCACCACATGTCGAGACGGCCGGCGATCTTCGTCAGCGAGCCGCCGCTGATGACGAGCATGATCGCCACCGGCAGCAGCACCGACATCTCCACGGTGAACATCGCCAGCGAATCCTGGTTGATTTTGCGGCGCAGCACGAAATACGGCGGATAGCCGAGTGCGACGAGCAAGGTCGGCCATGAGAACGCGCCTGTCACCCAAAGTTCATGCACGACACCCAATGCGGCGCAGACGACGGCCAGCCACTGCAAGCCGTCGAGCCGCTCGTGATAGTAGAAGCGTCCGACCAGCACCATCACCAGCGGCAACAGGAAATAGCCGAGCGACACTTCGAGCATCCGGCCGTGCAGCGGCGCCCATAGAAACACCCACAGTTGCAAACCGAGCAGCACCGCGCCGACGATCATCGAGAGGCCAAGCACCGGCTCGCGGAACATGCGGGCAATCAATTGCCGGAATATCGGCAAGCGTTGGCGCAGAACGATCAGCAATAACGCGCCCGGTACGGTCCACACGATGCGCCAGGCGAAGATGTCGAGGCCGCTGAGCGGCGCGAGAAGTTTCACGTAACCCGACAGCAACGCAAATAGCGTGGAAGCGCCCACTGACAACGCGATCCCGCGCTTTGGGTCATACTGGTTCACCGGGTAGCCTGCGGCAGAATCGGGAACGTGTGCAGCGCAGCATGCAACGGTGTGGCCGAGGTTGTTGTCATCAAGTTTGGTTGTTCCTACCGTGCGGCAAGTCAATCAAGCACTGCGCGAGCACTGCGATTTTTTGTCGATATTCGATGCAAGCCGGCATTCTAGACGGGTTATCCGGTGACAGCACACGTACGTTTTCCGCGGCGTGCCGCATTTTTTCCGTGCGCATCGCGCGCCGATGCACTAGAACATAACTTCACGCGCAGCTAGCAACGCTGAAGTCGTCACGCCGAACCTCGTTGCACAAGCGCGAATCTTGCTGCGAGTCTTGCAGCATCGATCCTTCGGTCCGGGAATAAACGCCATCGCGTCACGGCGAATCCGGTCCGCTTCTCTCTGCGCAGCGCGCATCAAGTGCTTTCATCGCACATGCCGCCGCCCGGTCAGCACCGACGACCACCGAATGTGACTACTGGAGCCAGCATGACCCAGCCAGCCCTCTCGTACGACGTATCACCCGACCTACGCTCCGCCTTTGCCGCCGCCGTCCGCGCCGGACTCACCCACGCACCGCAGAAGGAACTGCCGTCGAAATATCTGTATGACGAAGTCGGCTCGGCGCTGTTCGAGGTGATCACCGTGCTGCCCGAATACGGCGTGACGCGCGCCGAAGAGCGCTTGTTGGCGAAGCACGCCGCAGACATCGTCGCGCATCTGCCGCATGACGTCACCGTCGCCGAACTCGGCAGCGGCAGCGGCCGCAAAACGCGGCGCATTCTGGAAGCGCTGTGTAAAAAGCGCCCCACTTCATACTGTCCGATTGAAATTTCGCGCAGCGCATTGCAGTTGTGCAGGCGCGAGCTCGGCGACATCGAACGGATTTCGATTGTCGGTTACGAGCGCGATTATCTGGCGGGCCTCGCCGAAGTCAGCAAGAACCGCGCATCGGACGAACGCTTACTTGTACTGTTTCTCGGCAGCACCATCGGCAATTTCGGGCGGCTTGCGGCCACGCGCTTTCTGCGCGACATCCGCAACATGCTCGCACCCGGCGACGCGTTGCTGCTCGGCACCGACCTGATCAAGCCCACGCCGGTGCTGGTCGCGGCTTACGACGATTCGATCGGCGTGACCGCGTCGTTCAATCTGAACCTGCTGGCGCGAGTCAATCGCGAACTTGACGGCGACTTTCCGCTCGACGCGTTCGAACACGTCGCGCGTTTCAATCCGGATGCGCGCAGCATCGAAATGCATCTGCGCGCGAAACGCGACGTCACAGCCCACGTGGGCGCCGCGCAACTGACGGTCACGCTGAAGGAAGGCGAAACGATCTGGACCGAGAGCAGCCACAAATATCGCACCGAAGAAGTGCCCGCGATCGCGGACGACGCCGGCTTCGCTTGCAGCCATCAATGGATCGAAGGGGAATGGGGCTTTGCGGAGAGCCTGCTGATCGCGCGTTGAATTGATCGACTCAGCGACCGGCGCAGTCATCTACGCAAAAACGGCAAGGCGGCGCGACATCAGTGTGATGCCGCGCCGCCTTGCCGTTCCATTACGCGCGTCCTCAGTGCTGCTCGAAACGCTCGTAACGCTTTTCCGTCAAGCGCTCTTCGCCGGCGACCTCGGTCACCCGCGCAGCCGGCGGCCCGTGACGCAGCCATGACAGCATCCGGTCGACCTGGTTGGCCGGTCCTTGCAAGATGGCTTCGACTGAACCGTCGTCGAGATTCGCCACCCATCCCTTGATTCCGAGCGCGTGCGCCTGCCGCACGGTCGCGTGGCGAAAGCCGACGCCCTGCACCATGCCGCGCACCCGCACGTAATACGTTTCGATCCGCGAATCCAGATCCGGGGCCATGCCGTCTTCTCCTTGTCGACCGGAGTTAGCGCTTTAGCGCTTACTCCGGTCCCATGCAACGCTGTCGACCGGAGTTAGCGCTTTAGCGCTTACTCTGGTCCCATGCAACGCAATCTTTCAAGCCGGCATTTTAGTCGCGTCGCGGCGAGATTGCTCGGCGGCTTGCTCGCCAACTTGCGCGAGGCCACACGCAGCGCGCGCGCCACGTACAATCCGTCGACTGTCACGCAGGAAATGGGAAGAGAATGACCGAACAGAATCGCGATCTCGTGCTTGTGACCGGCGCATCCGGCTTCGTCGGCTCGTCGGTGGCGCGCATCGCGCAGCAGAAAGGTTTCAAGGTGCGCGTGCTGGTGCGCGCCACCAGTCCGCGTCAAAACGTCGAGGCGCTGGATGCGGAAATCGTCGTCGGCGATATGCGCGACGAAGCGTCGATGCGCATCGCGCTGCGCGGTGTGCGCTATCTGCTGCACGTCGCCGCCGATTATCGCCTGTGGGCGCCGGACCCGAGCGAAATCGAACGCTCGAACCTCGAAGGCACCGAGGCCACGATGCGCGCGGCGTTGAAAGAAGGCGTCGAACGCATCGTCTACACGAGCAGCGTGGCCACGCTGAAGGTCACCAGTTCCGGCCAATCCGCCGACGAAACCTCGCCGCTCAAAGCCGATCAGGCGATCGGCGTCTATAAGCGCAGCAAGGTGCTGGCCGAACGCGCGGTGGAACGGATGATCGCCGAAGAGGGCCTGCCTGCGGTGATCGTGAATCCGTCCACGCCGATCGGTCCGCGCGACGTTAAACCGACACCGACCGGACGCATCATCGTCGAAGCGGCGCTCGGCAAGATACCCGCGTTCGTCGATACGGGTCTGAATCTCGTGCACGTGGACGACGTGGCCGCCGGCCATTTTCTCGCGCTCGAACGCGGCAAGATCGGCGAGCGCTATATTCTCGGCGGCGAAAATTTGCCGCTCCAGGCGATGCTCGCGGATATCGCCGCGCTGACCGGCCGCAAAGCGCCGACGCTGAGTTTGCCGCGCTGGCCGCTCTACCCGTTGGCGGTAGGCGCTGAAGCGGTCGCGAAGATCACGAAGCGCGAACCGTTCGTCACCGTCGACGGCTTGAGGATGTCGAAGAACAAGATGTACTTCACGTCGGCGAAGGCAGAGCGCGAGCTCGGCTATCGCACGCGGCCGTATCGCGAAGGCCTGAGCGATGCGCTCGAATGGTTCAGGCAGGCGGGCTATCTGAAGCCCTGACGCTTGCATGAAAATCAGGCCGGGCCACACGATCCGGCGCGGCCTGCACGCATTTTGTTACAACGTCACTTTGTTTGCGACAGGTAAAAGCCTACGCGCAGCAGGTAAAATCGTGGGTCTTACCAGAGAAACCTCGCATGAATCTTCATGAACAGCTCGGCGCGCTGGAAATGGGCGTCGATCAGCTCATCCAGGCTGTCGTGGCCCCGCAGGCCGAAAACATCCCCGAGACATCCGCAGAAACTGCCGCGCCGCAAGCGCCGGTGGATCACGTCACCACGCTGGAATCCGTAGCGGACGGCGCTGCACCTGAAGCACCGGCAGCAAAAACGTCGGTGCCAGCCGAACAGCCGGCCGCGCACATCCAGCCGACGCTCGAAATCAACCGCCCCGCTCAGAACGAGATCACGATGACGATCGGCGGCCAGACAGTCGCATTGCGTGCCGAGCAGATCGGGCAACTGATCGAGGAATTGTCGAACGCGCGCGCGTCGATGACGCCGGAGCCGCCTCCGGGCATTCCGCCCGGCTGGCGCTTCGTCTCGACGAAGAACCCGGTCATGGCGGTGCAGAAACAGTCGAATGGCGACCGTCTGCTGGTCATGCGCCACACCGGCCACGGCTGGGTGCCGTTCACCTTCTCGCCCGACATGGTGATTCAGCTGTATATGCTGCTCACCAAGGGGTGAGATGAAAAAGCGGCGCTCGAGAGCGCCGCTTTCCTTTGTCATCCGGCAAATCCGCGTCATACGTCATTGCGCATTCGCGCGCTTCAGTGCACCTCTTCAGCGCTCCTGCACCGGCGCCTGCACGCGCGCCTTCCATTGACCGCCCTTGCCGCGCCAGTACCGCACTGCCGACGCAAACGTCGCCCCCACATAGAACAGCGCGACCAGCGGCAGAAACGGTGCCCACAACGGCGAGCGGCGGTAGTAGCGCAGCATCGGCGCATAGGCGCAGCACATCGCCGCCCAGGCCAGCCACGCGGGCCAGCCGGTCGGACCGAGCAGCAGCGCGGCGACGGGCGGCATCAGATAGATGATCGCCATGCCCGCCAGGGTGCCCACCAGCAGCAACGGCGAGTAATGCAGTTGCGTGAATGCGGTGCGCGCGATCATGTTCCAGATCTCGCGCCAGCTATCGTATGGACGCAGCGACACGCTGCGCGCCGCCACATCCAGTCGAATCGGATGACGCCCGATGCCGCGATGCTTGATACGCACGGCGAGGCTGCAATCGTCGATCAGTTCCGCACGGATCGACTCGATGCCGCCGGCTTCTTCGAGCGCGCTGCGGCGGACCAGCATGCAGCCGCCCGCCGCCGCAGCCGTGCGATTGCGCGGGTTGTTGACCCACGCGAACGGGTACAGCTTGGCGAAGAAAAACACGAAGGCCGGAATCAGCGCCTTTTCCCAGAACGAATCGCAACGCAGACGGACCATCAGCGAGACGAGGTCGCGCTGTTCCGCCTCTGCCCGGGCGACGAGCTGGGAGACAGCGTCGGCGGGATGGCCGATGTCGGCGTCGGTCAATAACAGGAAATCGGCAGGCAGATCGAGCGTGCGTACCGCCTCGATGCCTTGCGACTGCGCCCATACCTTGCCGGACCAGCCCGGCGGCAGCGGCTTCGCGCTCAGCACCGTCAGACGGTCCGCGCATTGCAGTTGCAAGGCCGCGGCGCGGGCGGCGTCGGCGGTGCCGTCGGTGCTGTGGTCGTCGATGACGATCACGTGGAATTCGCCGGGATAGTCCTGCTGAAGCAAGGTGGTGACAGCCTCGGCGATCACATCGACTTCATTGCGCGCCGGCACGACCGCCGCGACCGCCGGCCATGTTTCGCGCGGCTCGAGTGTCAGCGGCACGGCAGGACGCGCCCGCCAGAAACCGCCACGCGCGAACAGCAACACGCACCAGATCAACAACGACAGACACGAAAGAAGAAACAGAACCACCGCCATTAAGCATTACCCTCGATTGGACGCGCCTGCGCGCCGACGCGCCGCGACAGCCACATAGCCATGGTGCGCGCCGCCACGCACCAGTCAAAACTGCTCAGCACAGGCCGCTCGGCCGGGCTCCAGTCGCCTTCGTCGACGATGTCGCCGGCAGTGCGGGCAACGTGATAGATAATGCCGGCTGGCGCGCGCAGCGCCTTTGGCAGCAACACGCTCGCGACCGGAAAATTTTCGTAGTGATCGACGTCCATCCAGCGAGCCTCGGTTTCATTCTGTATTGCGGCGGCAAACGTGTGCCACAGGACCCGTAGTTTAAGGGTTCCGATAAACCGGTGCAGCGTGTAATCATTGCTGCGCGAGACGCGGATGCCCCGCCCGACGGCGAGCCGGCGGCTGCGGCGCCGGCCCAACACCTGGGCGGCGCGCCAAAGCAAATCGGCCGCGATAGCGTTAGAATGCGCGTTTGGTTTTGCTGTACCGGCCCTTACGCCGGACTCAAAACATCAACTAAATATGAGGTCGCGGCGATAAAGTCATTTTTACCGACTTCTTCGAAACCCGCGTCAGTCGGAGTTCGCCAACTTATGCGAGTCATCCTTGCTCAACCCCGCGGCTTTTGTGCGGGTGTTGTTCGTGCGATCGAGATTGTCGATCGCGCGTTACAGCAACACGGCGCGCCCGTGTACGTGCGCCACGAGATTGTCCACAACCGCCATGTGGTCGACAATCTTCGCCAAAAGGGTGCGCGCTTTGTCGAAGAGCTCGATGAAGTACCGCAAGGCGCCGTGGCGATTTTCAGCGCTCACGGTGTTGCGCAAACGGTCGAGCGCGACGCGGAACAGCGCGGGCTCGACGTGCTCGACGCGACCTGCCCGCTGGTCACCAAGGTTCATGTGCAGGGCCGCCAATATGTGGCCGGGGGGCGCACGCTGATCCTGATCGGCCACGCCGGGCACCCGGAAGTCGAAGGCACGATCGGGCAGATTCCCGGCACGGTGCTGCTGGTGCAGAGCGAAGCCGAAGTTGCGCGTCTGGATCTGCCCCTCGATACTCCGCTTGCGTACGTCACGCAGACCACCTTGTCGGTCGACGACACTCGCGGCATTATCGATGCCTTGTTGCGCCGCTTCACCGACATCGTCGGTCCCGACACGCGCGACATCTGCTACGCGACGCAAAACCGTCAGGCGGCGGTTCGCGAGCTGAGCAAGCAGGTCGATGTGCTGCTGGTGGTGGGCGCAACCAACAGTTCGAACTCGAACCGGCTGCGCGAGATCGGCAGCGAAAGCGGCGTCGCGAGTTATCTCGTCGCCGACGGTTCGGAAGTGAAGCCGGAGTGGTTTGCGAACGTGCAAACCGTCGGCATCACGGCGGGCGCTTCGGCGCCGGAAGAAATGGTGAAGAACGTAATCGATGCGCTGCGCGCATTGGGGTCCGTCGGGGTCACGACGATGGCGGGCCGCGAAGAAAAAGTCGAATTCAAGTTGCCATCGAAACTGATGCAACCACTCGCTGCACGCGAAGTTTAAGGAGGACGTCTTGTCTATTCCGCTGCTACAGAAAGTCCGGGTTGGCTCATACATCATGCGTCAGCATCTGTCAGGCAACAAACGGTACCCGCTCGCGTTGATGCTGGAGCCGCTGTTCCGCTGCAATCTTGCCTGCAATGGCTGCGGCAAGATCGATTATCCGGATCCCATCCTGAACCAGCGTCTGTCGCTCGAAGAGTGCCTTGGCGCGGTCGACGAATGCGGCGCGCCGGTGGTGTCGATTGCAGGCGGCGAGCCGCTGCTGCACAAGGAAATGCCGCAGATCGTGAAGGGCATCATCGCGCGCAAGAAGTTCGTGTACCTCTGCACGAATGCGCTGCTGATGGAAAAGAAGATGGACGATTACGAGCCGAATCCGTACTTCGTCTGGTCGGTTCACCTGGATGGCGACCAGCAGGCGCACGATCACTCGGTGTCGCAGGAAGGCGTGTACGACAAGGCTGTCGCCGCGATCAAGGAAGCGAAGCGCCGTGGTTTCCGCGTGAACATCAACTGCACGCTGTTCAACGACGCGGTGCCGGAACGTGTTGCAGCGTTCTTCGACACGCTGGGCCCGATGGGCGTGGACGGCATCACCGTCTCGCCGGGTTATGCGTATGAGCGCGCGCCGGATCAGCAGCACTTCCTGAACCGCGACAAGACCAAGCATCTGTTCCGCGAGATTTTCAAGCGCGGCAACAACGGCAAGAACTGGTCATTCAGCCAGTCGGCAATGTTCCTGGATTTCCTGGCCGGCAATCAGACGTACGAGTGCACGCCGTGGGGTAATCCGGCACGTACCGTGTTCGGTTGGCAGAAGCCGTGCTATCTGGTCGGCGAAGGCTATGTGAAGACCTTCAAGGAACTGATGGAAACCACGGACTGGGATAACTACGGTACCGGTAACTATGAGAAGTGCGCCGACTGCATGGTGCACTGTGGGTTTGAAGCTACCGCGGTGATGGATACGGTTGCGCATCCGTTGAAGGCTTTGAAGGTGAGCCTTCGGGGGCCTAAGACTTCGGGTGCTTTTACCAAGGATATTCCTTTGGATAAGCAGCGTCCCGCAGAGTATGTCTTTTCTCGACACGTCGAGATCAAGCTGGATGAAATCCAGCGGGCTGGTAAGGGCAAGAAGGTGCAGACGGCTTCTGCACACTAAGATTGGGTTTTTGGGGCGGTTTTGCATGCCCCTTACCCTGCAGGTTTTTGAAAGCGCGGTGGCTTTGTTGCTATCGCGCTTTTTTGTTGGTCTTTTTTGCCTGCGCAGCGCAGGCAAAAACCCACCCAACCGCTACGCGCAAAATCTACCCTGCGCTGCGCGCATTATGAGCGGTCAAAAACTTGATCAGCCCATCAACCCCGCCTTTTGAAAGCTGGTCGGCAAACTGCGTTTGATAGACCTGAATCAGCCAGGCCCCCATCATATTGATGTCGTAAACCTTCCAGCCGGAGGCACTCTTAGTCAGCCGATAATCGATGGAATCATCGCCGCCATTACTAATAACGTGCGACTGCACCACCACATCCTTGGCGCCGGCAGGCACACTAACCGGTAAGAACTTGAACTTCACATCCTGATCCCGCAACTGCGACAGCGAAGAAGCATACGTCCGCACGAGCAGGATCTGAAACTGCTCATACAACTGCTTCTGCTGCTCGGGCGTGGCAGTACTCCATGCCTTGCCTACAGCGATCCGCGTGGTCCGCTGAAAATCCGTCGCGGGCACGAATCGTGTTTCCACCAGTTCGGTGATCTTGTTCATATCGCCGCCGCGCGCCTGCGGATCGGCCTTCATTGCGGCAACAGTGCCTTCAACGGCACTCTTCACCACCGCATCAGGCGCGCTTTGCGCGTACGCCGCCGTGGACATCACAGCCGCGGCCAGAAAAGCAGTCAAATAACGTTTCATACGCTCGTCAACACCTGAGAAGTAAGCCCCGGCAAGCCAACAAGCCGGCTGCGAAAGCAGGATAGACCAGTATACCGAGATTGCGTTCCCACCCTGGCCCTTTAAGCCCGGCGGCACCCTTGCCGCCGAATACGAGCCGGCTCTGTATACTTGTGCACTTTCGTCAAAAACACCATCCGTGATAAGAAGGCCCCCTCCGCCTACATGCTGAAGTCATCTATCGTCCGTTTCGTCGCCTATTCGGTGCGCCATCCGATAAGCGTCATCGTCCTCTCGCTCGTGCTCGCGGTCCTGAGCAGCTTTTACGTCGTCCATCACTTCAAGATCAACACGGATATCAGCCGTCTCGTCGAGACCGACAAGGAATGGTCGTCGCTCGGCGACGCCCTGGACACGGCCTTCCCCCAGCGCGGTCAAACCGTGCTGGTCGTGGTCGAAGCCCGTGCCCCGGAATTCGCCGACGCCGCCGCTAACGCGCTCACCGCCGCGCTGAAAGCCGACCCGAAGGAGTTCGTCGCGGTTACGCAACCGGCCGGCGGCCCGTTCTTCGAACACAACGGCCTGTTGTTTCCGTCGACCAATGAAGTCCTGTCGACCACCTCGCAGTTCGTCCAGTCCCGGCCGCTGGTCAACGCCCTCGCCCACGATCCGAGCTTGACCGGCCTCGCTGGCACGCTCACCACGAGCCTGCTGCTGCCGTTGCAAATCGGTCAGGTGAAGCTCGCCGACATGAGCCATCTGCTGTCGCAAAGCGCGACCGTGCTCGATCGCGTGCTGGCTGGACAGCCGGCGGCGTTTTCATGGCGCGCGCTGGTCGACACGAGCACCGCCACCGATCCGGCGCGCGCGTTTGTTACCGTGCAGCCCGTCCTGAACTACGACGCCCTCGAGGCGGGCGCAAGCGCGTCGAAGGCCATCCGCGACACCGCCGCATCGCTGCACCTCGATACACGCTACGGCGCAACCGTCCGTCTGACCGGCGAGCAGCCGCTTGCCGACGAGGAATTCGCCTCGGTCCAGGACGGTGCGGTGCTCAACGGCATCGGCACCTTTATCGTCGTGCTGGTGATCTTGTGGCTGGCGCTGCGCTCGGGCCGCATGATCCTCGCTGTGTTCATCACGCTGTTCGTCGGCCTCGCGATCACCGCCGCGCTCGGCTTGATGATGGTCGGCGCGCTCAACATGATTTCGGTCGCGTTCATGGTGCTGTTCGTCGGGCTCGGCGTCGATTTCGGCGTGCAGTTCGGCGTCAAATACCGCGAGGAACGCAATCGCGACGACCGCCTCTCCGCCGCGCTCGTCCACACCGCGCACAGCATCGGCGTGCCGCTCACGCTCGCGGCGGTCGCGGTCGCGGAAAGCTTCTTCTCGTTCCTGCCGACGGCTTATCTCGGCGTGTCGGAGTTGGGCAAGATCGCCGGCGTCGGCATGTTCGTCGCGTACTTCACCAACATGACGCTGCTGCCGGCGCTGCTGAAAGTCTTCAACCCGCCGGGCGAAGCCGTGTCGCCAGGTTTCCCGCGACTCGCGCCCGTCGACGATTTCCTCGATCAACACCGCAAGCCCGTGCTGATTGCGACGCTTATCGTCGTGATCGGCGCAACGCCGTTGCTCACGCATTTGCGCTTCGACTTCAACCCGCTGCATCTGAAGGACCCGCACACGGAATCGATGGCGACGCTGCTGTCGCTGAAGGATTCGCCGGAAGCGGCGGTCAACAATGTGCAAGCGCTGGCGCCGTCGCTGGCGGACGCGGACCGCATGGCCGAGCGTCTGCGAACATTGCCGGAAGTGGGCCGCGTGACTACGCTCGACACTTTCGTTCCGACTGAGCAGCAGCAAAAACTGATGCTGGTCGCGAGCGCCGCGCAGCAACTGTTGCCCGCGCTGACGCAGCAGCCCGCGCAGCAAGCCACGGACGCGGTGCGCGTCGCCGCGTTGAAACGCGCGTCGAACCAGCTCGCGCTCGCCGCCGACGATCACCCGGGCCCCGGCGCCGCCGAAGCCAGGCATCTGTCGGCGACGCTGCAAAAGCTGGCCGCCGCGGACGCCGCCACGCGCGAGCGCGCCGAAACCGCGATGTCGGAACCGCTGCGAATCGCGCTGAAGCAACTGGCGGATCTGCTGCAACCGACCGAAATCACCCGCGACAACCTGCCCAAGGAGATCTCCGGGAGCTGGGTTTCCAAGGATGGCCGCGCGCTCGTCGACATCGCGCCGAAGGTCAAGCCCGGCACCGATCCCAATGACGACGCGATGCTCGCCCGCTTCGCGCACGCGGTGAAGAAGGCCGAACCGGGCGCGATCGGCGGGCCGATTTCGATCCTGCATTCGGCCGACACCATCATCAAGGCGTTCATACAAGCGGCCGGCTACGCGCTGCTGACCATTGCGATTCTGCTGTGGATTGCGCTGCGCCGGATCGGCGACGTGCTGCGCACGCTGGTTCCGCTGCTGGTGTCGGCGCTGGTGACACTGGAATTGTGCGTGGTATTCGGCATGCCGCTGAACTTCGCGAATATCATCGCGTTGCCGCTGATGCTGGGCGTCGGCGTAGCATTCAAGATTTACTTTGTCATGGCGTGGCGCAACGGTCAGACTGGCCTCTTGCAGTCGAGCCTCACGCACGCCGTGCTGTTCAGCGCGGCGACCACGGCGACAGCGTTCGGCAGCCTCTGGCTGTCGCATCATCCGGGGACCTCCAGCATGGGACGCCTGCTGGCGCTCTCGCTGTTTTGCACGCTGATCGGCGCGGTGGTGTTCCAACCCGTACTGATGGGCAAACCGCGGCCACGTCGCGCGAAGAAAAAAGGAATTTAAGCATGAAGCTGCGAACCACCGCGCTGGCGCTCGTCGCCACCGGTCTGATCTCTGGCTGTGCGACCGGTCCCGACCGCAAGCCTGGCGACCCGTTCGAACCGGTGAACCGGGTCATGTTCAACATCAACGACGGCGTCGACCGCTATGTCGCTGTTCCGGTCGCGAAGGGTTATCAAAAGGTCACGCCGCAGCCGTTGCGCACGGCGGTGAGCAACTTCTTCTCGAATCTCGGCGACCTGACCAACGCCGCGAACAACCTGTTGCAGTTGAAGATCACAGACGCGACCGAAGACTTCGTTCGCTTCGCGTTCAACTCGACCTTCGGCCTGGGCGGCCTGCTTGATTGGGCGACACCGGCCGGCCTGCCGAAGCACCACCAGGACTTCGGCCTGACGCTCGGCCACTGGGGCATCCCATCGGGCCCGTACCTCGTCTTACCGCTGTTCGGCCCGAGCACGGTACGCGACAGCATGGGTCTGGTGGTGGACGTGAAGTTCAACCCGTTGAACTACATCGAACCGGCGGAGCGCAATCCGCTGTACGTGTTGCAGTTCGTGAGCGTGCGCTCGGACCTGCTGGGCGCGACGGACCTGCTGCAACAAGCCGCGCTCGACAAATATTCATTCGTGCGCGATGCCTACACGCAACAGCGCAAAGCGCGTCTGCGCGGCACCAGCGACGGCGCGGCGCCGCCGCCGAACTACGAAGATCAGGATGACTCGGGGGCATCCACGGCGCCCGCCAAGGGCGCCTCGGGCAGCGCGCCAATCGGGCTGCCGAACTACACCGACCCGGGTGCCGCCGCGGAGGCGCCGAACGCGGCCTCCGGAAGCGCCAAGGGTGCGCCGGCGGGGATCAAGCAACCGGAGACAACACCGGCCGTCCAGTAGGACTTGGGTAACCCCGCCCAGCTTGCGAAGCGCCGCCGGAAGAATGACCGACTTGTCACTAGGGTCAAATGTGCGACGACATAGATCAGGTGGCGGCCACTCCGGTGTCATTACAGAAATACCCGCTTAGCACCTGCGGTGTAAAACCGCTTTCTTTCGCTTTCCTTGCGGCGGCGGACAAAGAAAAGTAGGTGCCGCCCCGACGCATCAACGCAACCGGCCGCGCGATATACGCGCGCGCCGGGCCCAAGCACAACACGCTATTCTTCACCGCTCATTTCAACTCCCGCACGTCAATCCCCCAGAGGCGCATCCAGTTCTACGGCCGCCCCCACGTCAATCTGCGAATCGTTGATCGTGTCGTGGTCGACGATGACCCGCATGGCGTTATCGCCTTCGTCGCAGACGGTCACATTCGTCATTTGTCTCCTGAGTACTGTCCGAATCGAACAGTTATGGCGCGGGATTGCGCACCGAATTCATTATGAATTTCTGATATCGCCAGTCGGGTAGACCTGGGAGATCACTCTCCCAGGTCTACCCGACTGGTCCGATGTCAACGCAATCGGATTTTTTCGGAATTGTCGGATTTCAAAATATTTCAATCTCCTTAAAAGTGCTTACGCCTCTCTTGGCTAATTGAACAATTAAAGGAAGTTTTGAATTTTCAGGGCGGCTTAGCTGGGGTCGTACGCCGCCTGCTGCCCGCATTCATGCTGCTACTGGCTGCGCCCAGCGCGAACGCCGAAAGTGGAGACGGCATCTGCGCGGGACTCTATGTGAGGTCGGGAGCGATACAGGGAACCTCGACATGTTACGCAAACGCGTGGGGCAACACCTCGATCAACATGAGCAACCACTACTGTGTCAATGAGCCGACGAGAATCAAAAGATGGTGTGGAACGGCACCTGATGACACCGACATGGATAACAGTTGTCCGGTGGCTGATCCGGTCTACGCTAGCTCAGGGGCTACGACAGTTTCCGAAGTTGACTTCCTTAGCGGTGACGACAGGCCACTTGTATTCCGCCGAACCTATCGCGCGCGTCCAGTAA
Source organism: Paraburkholderia sp. SIMBA_030 (assembly GCF_046535245.1). NCBI lineage: Bacteria > Pseudomonadati > Pseudomonadota > Betaproteobacteria > Burkholderiales > Burkholderiaceae > Paraburkholderia > Paraburkholderia sp. SIMBA_030. The sequence goes on along the minus strand of NZ_JAWRXB010000013.1, from coordinate 58,684 downwards.
CGCGACCCGATTCGGGTTTCGGATCGCTATGGTTTCACAACTGGCAACGGCAATTGAATCTGGTGAACCTGAATCGGATCCCGTCTCAAGTTATTGCTTACCGGGAGAATGGCAATCCTGTCACGTTCAGCAAGGTAGCGGGTGAGTGGCGTCCCGTAGATGGCACACCGCTAGCTCTTGCGCAAGGTACGTCGTCATGGACACTCAAGGACCTGACTTCCGACAGCAACGAGACCTACACAGCACAAGGTGCACTTCTGTCCGTCACTGAACATGACGGCCGGGTCTCTACACTTACCTACAGTGACAACAATACCCCTGGCACCGTAGCGCCAGCACCCGGCTTGCTGGTGCCGATTGCCGACCATGCGCCCGGAACTAACCCCTTTGTCGATATCACCATTCGTCTGTCCTACGACGCGAAATGGGGCATAACGCAGATGGAGGATTCGACGGGAAATGTTACGCGATACGGCTATGACGCATTTAACAACCTTATATCGGTAGCGTGGCCAGATGGCAATGTCCGTCGGTATGCCTATGAAGACGCGCGCTTTACCAGTGCATTGACAGGTGTCATTGATGAGACCGGTTCACGCATTGTAACGTGGACGTATGACGCAACCGGGCGCGCCACTTCGGCAACGCATCCGGACACTACGCGCAATGTTGCTTTTGCATATGGCAACAACGTGACGACTGTTACCAACAGTCAGCGCTCGACGACCGTGAACTTTTCCCCCATCAGCGGCGCATTGCGCCTCACGGGAAACGACGCCGGCTATAGCATGGGTTGGGATGCAGCAGGCAACCTGATTTCCGAAATCGCTCCGTATGGAAAGAATATCCAGTACGAGTACGACCAGTTAAATCGCCCCATAAAGGCAACCTCTCGGACCAAATGGGGCACAGCGATAACAACGGTGCGCTACGCCGATTCAACGAGCCTGCGCCCATATATGGTTGCATCACCGGGTTGGATGCGCGCATATGTCTATGACAGTAACGGAAATCCCACTGGTATCAGCGAACAGCCCACTGCTGACGCAACAGGTGCGGATGGATTCGGAGCGAAGGTTGCTGATGGACTCGTTCGAACCTATGGACTGTCCTACGACTCATCAAACTCGTTACTGTACGCTGAGATGTATGAAAGCGGAGTCCAAACCGGCTCGTGGGGCATTACCCGTGATGCCTATGGAAATCTGCGAACCATCCACGAAAGAAAGACGGGGAATGTGTACGGAGTCATGCTCCGTGACAAGGCGCACAGAGCCATTAGGATTACCGGTCCTGGTTTTGATGCGAATCCTGTCTACGACAGTCGCGGACGCGTCGCGAGTTTCCTGCTTTGGGAGCCCGCAAGTCCTCTAAACGGAAACGTTCAACGTTACCTGAAGGTCGATTACAACTACTCACCTAACGGGACAATTGTCAGCCGGACCGGAACCGTATCGACCAATCTTGGTCCTGATGTAGCGATCGATAGCGATGAGATTGATAAGTGGCTGGGCAACTACGAATCGGGCGTGATCCCGGTCGGCCCACCGGCCAATCTCCTGGGGTGGGTAAAAGGCTTGCGGTTTGTGCCGGAGTCAGGGCTCGAGCCTGTCTGCCCTGAGTGTGTGCTTTATGCTGGAGCACGCGCGGCATGGCTGATATTTCAGCTTGCCAGAGACCCGATGTGGTCGGCGAAGAACGGGATTCAACAGGCGACCGAGGCAAAGCAATGCAAGCCTACGGGTGCCAATAGTGCTGAAGGAATTGTATTCAAGCGGGAACATTACATAGAGCGCGCGAAGAAAGATAATCTGGATCTGGATAAAGCCGAGGGTATGGTCGCCGACGAGGTGGCTAAGATTCGTTCCGAAATGTCTCCCGGCGAGCGTAACATTGGACGAATCGAAGTCGATGGGAAATCCGTCGAGTGGAGGGCATTCATGCGCCCGAACGGCGAAGTTAACGTAGGAACAATTTTTGTGATTCATTGATATGCGCCGCGAGCTAACTGATTCGGAACAAACATTCATTCGTGAGATTGCCGCGCGGCTTGGCAGCGTCGATGGTGCAACTCTTATGAGTGACTTGGAAAACGCTACCGCCGAACCCACTCTAGACGATGGTTCTATGATCTATTTCCATATCAACGGCTACGACCGGCCAAAAGAACGGGGGCAACATACGTACCCATACGAAGGTACTGTCAAAGATGCGGACGGCGCAGCCGTAGATGTTCTCCTGTTTGCTGATCCTGCTGGCCGTCTTTATCAGTTGGAGTACTTACGTTGGGGGGATGGGCCGTTGCAAGAACCCGATTGGACTTCGCTGAAGATTGTGCATATTAGCGAACGAGGAAAAACCTGACACTCCTTGGAACCTCAAAGTCAGGCTTAACAAAAAAGCGCGAGAAATCGCGCTTTTCTCTGCATGCGGCGCGGTGGCCGTTCCCTGGAAGTTAGTGCTACATTGCCACCTGTCGTGCATTGGCGGCGACGGGGGGCCAGCCGCGTCAATTCGGAATCTCTTTGCCAAACGCGCTGCGAGTAAAACGTGTCGTCTCGGCGCGACTTGCGCTTCCGGACTGGTGCATATATGCGGGACGAGAAGCGTCCAACAGTTGATCTCGGAAAGCTTATCGGCCGGAAGTACGCCAGAACAAAAAAAGCCACCGTCGCAGGCGACACCCCTAAGCAGCAAGACCAACCACTACGCTTCGCGGCTTGAGCAAGTGGCTGAAGCAAGCTGGGTTTGTCTGTTGTTCGGATGTGCTGCATCAATCAAAAAGGCGCGATTGCTCGCGCCTTTTTTGTTATTTACGGATTCGCGGCACCGTTTTTTGCCGCAATCACGTCAGGTACGAATCGAAGCGTAGACCAGTTTGGGGCTTGCAATGCGTCCCCGTCCCACCGCAGATATTCAAGCTCGAACAACCGATCTGCCGGGTCGGCGAACAGCAACAACTGCATCTGCGACCCATCTTTATCTTCCATCGCTCCTTCAACTGGAAATAGTCGCTGCCCGACATAGGGTGCACGCTGATATCCAACGAGATGAAATCGGACCAGTGCCCCGTCTGCCAGCAGAGGTTCGGCCTGCGCTCTGGACAAGTCATCCATTAACCTATCGCGCGCTTCGACGCCGAGTCGGTTAGCAACGCCACAGATGAAGGATTTTTCGTGACTGGTTAGTTCTCGAAGCATATCAATGTACCGGAAAGAGAGTTCCAACGTTCGCTATGCCGTTTGGTCGCGTAAACAATCGGAATTCCACAAGCACACCATCAACGGTCGTTCTTCCGACTGTGTAGGTATTGGGTAGCATGTCGGGCATCATGCCGCTTACGATATCGGCGACTTGGCCTTCAGCGTTCGCGACGTTCACGCCACATCCGCAAAGCTCCAGCCTCACCCATCGCATGCCGCGCCTGAACCAGCGAAGTCCGAGCCGCCCGGGCATCGACAGCAACCTGAATCAGCGCCCCGATCTGCGACGGCTGCCGCAGCAACTCCCGCAGAATCGGCGCAAGCGCAGTACTCCCATCATCCCGCAGACCAGCCGTAGCCGCCGCAGGCAACGTCCGCCAGGCCGGATCGACAATCGCCCGGCACACGGCAAACGGCAAACCATGCGCCGCCGCAGCAGCCCCGGCAATATGCGATTCCATATCAACGGCCAAAGCACCGGTCGAGCGATGCAACACGCGCTTATCGTCAGCGCTGACCAAAGGCGCAGTAACGGCCGCCATCGAACCGCGCCGCAGTCGCGCCACAAGCGGCCCAACTGCCAACGCCGCGGCCAGCCTATCCGCCCACCGCGGATCGGTTTCGAGCCGCCCAAACGGCCCTTCGACCGCATCCGCGACGATCAGCGTGCCCGGCTCCAGATCGGGCGCCAAACCACCCGCCGTGCCAAAACTGACGATCCCCGAACACCCACGCGCAACCGCCGCGCTTAGCGCGCGCTCCAGCAAATCGGCACGCGCGGCGTACACCGCCTCGACGCCCTTGCCGCGCGCGATGCGCGCCTCGAACGCCATGCCTGTCACCGCGATCACCGGCAAGGTACTGCTGCCGGCACCGGATAACGGCGTTGTCGAAAAAGGCATCCGTTACATCCCGACCGCGACGCGCGTCAGCCCGTTACGTTTCAGATGCCGGAAGCGCGCCAGCGCCCACAACGGGAAGAACTTGCGATAACCGTGGTAGCGCAGATAGAACACGCGCGGAAAACCGGTCGCTGTAAAGCGCGTTTCGTCCCACAGACCATACTCGCGCTGCTCGCGTTGCAGATACTCGATGCCGCGCGCGACCGCCTCGTGATTCACCTCGCCTGCCGCCATCAAACCCATCAGCGCCCATGCCGTCTGCGAGGCCGTGCTCGCCGCGCGTTCGTAGCCGCGGTAGTCGAGCTTGTAGCTCTCACCGCCCTCGCCCCAGCCGCCATCGTCGTTCTGGATCGACAGCAGCCACTGCGCGGCGCGCTTGATACGCGGGTCGTCGTGCGGCATGCCCGCAGCGTTCAGCGAACACAGCGCGGTCCACGTGCCGTAGATGTAGTTCAAGCCCCAGCGCCCATACCAGCTGCCGTCCGATTCCTGCTCCTTCAGCATGTAATCGAACGCGCGTTGCGCCGGTTCGCTGCTCGCCGGCAGTTCGCCGAGTTGCGCGAGCATCGACAGACAGCGCCCCGATACGTCCGCGGTCGGCGGATCGAGCAACGCGCCGTGATCGGAGAACGGAATGTTGTTCAGGTAGTACTGCGTGTTTTCCGGTTCGAACGCACCCCAGCCGCCGTCGCTGCTCTGCATGCCGACCACCCATTCGCGCGCCCGCGCAATGGCTTCGCGATCGACATCCGATTGCGTCAGCGCCGCTGAACGCTGCATCGCCATCGCGACCACTGCCGTATCGTCGACGTCCGGATAGTGCGCATTGTTGTACTGGAACGCCCAGCCGCCAGGCCGCACGTTCGGACGGCGCGAGATCCAGTCGCCGCGCACGTCGAGAATCTGCAGCGGACGCAGCCACGCCAGCCCGCGTTCAGCGGCCTGCTCGGCATGCGCTTCGCCGGTTTCGAGCAACGCATGCGCGGCGAGCGAGGTATCCCACACCGGCGACAAACACGGCTGGCAATACGCTTCGTCATCCTTGATAACGAGCAGCTTTTCGATCGACTGGCGGGCAACCGCGCGATTCGGATGATCGGCCGGATAGCCGAGCACGTCGTACATCATGACCGAATTGGCCATCGCCGGAAAAATCGCGCCGAGGCCGTCTTCGCCGTTCAGCCGTTCATCGACGAAGGCGACCGCCGCGCGCACCGAGCGTTCGCGTGTCGCTTTCGGTAACAGGCCGTCGACCGCGCGCAGCATCACGTCCACGCCGCGGAAAAAGCGGAACCAGCCGAGGTGCTGATGCGGTGCCCGCTCACGCATGCCGGTATTGACCGGTGCGCCGCGGAACAGCTCGTCGATGCGCACGCGGCGCGGATTGCGCGCGACCGGCCGCTTCGCGTTGAGCACCAGCAGCGGCACGATCACCGTGCGGGCCCAGTACGACACCTTCGACAGATGGAACGGGAACCACATGGGCAACAGCATGATCTCGACGGGCATCATCGGCACCGCGCGCCACGACACCACCCCGAACAACGCGAGCAGAATCCGCGTGAACACGTTCACCGTTTCCGCGCCGCCGTGCGCGAGAATCGCTTCGCGCGCGCGGACCATGTGCTCGGCGTTTTCAGGATCGCCGATCATCTTCAGCGCGAAATACGCTTTTACGCTGGCGCTGATGTCGAGCGCGCCGTCGGTGAAGAGCGGCCAGCCGCCGTTCGCCAGCTGGATGCGGCGCAGGTAGCGGGCGATCTTCTGTTCCAGTTCCAGGTTCGGCGTTTCGCCGAGGTAGTGAACCAGCAACACGTATTCGGCGGGAATCGTCGCGTCGGCCTCGAGTTCGTAGACCCAGTGGCCGTCCGGCTTCTGTGCGGCGAGGATCGCATCGGTCGCGCGCGTGATCGCGGCGTCGAGCGAGGCGACGGATGCTTGCGGCACAACGGCCGGCGCGTCAGGCGACGCATCGGCGAATTCAGGCAGGACGGCGCCCAATTGCCGGGCTTGAGATAAGTCGTTCATCGGCGTTCCATCGGTTGATTCAGCAGCATATCCGCGGCCTTCTGGCCGGAGCGGATCGCGCCTTCAATCGTCGCAGGCAGGCCGGTGGCCGTCCAGTCGCCCGCGAGCATCAAGTTATTCCAGCGAGTACGCGTGCCGGGCCGCAGCGTTTCCTGATCCGGCAACGCGGCAAACGTCGCGCGTTTTTCCATCACGACTTGCCAGGCCGGCATCGGTTCGGCCGGCAAACTGGCCGCTTGGGCGACTTCGGCCCAGACGGTTTTCGCCAGCGCTTCGGGTGGCGTGTCGAGCCATCGATCTGCGGCGTTGATCGTCACGGAGAGCCGGCCATCGAATGCGAACAGCCAGTCGGCACTCGCGTTGAGCAGCCCTGTGATCAGCGGCAAACCGAACGGCGGCTCGACCGCGAAGTGCACATTGGCGATCGCGGCGAAGCGATTGGGCGCGCGCAAGCCGGGCACGAGCGTCTGCGCGATATCCGGTGACACCGCGAGGACCACGGCCTGGTTCGCATCGATCGCGATGCTTTCATCGGCGAACTTCAGTGACGACACGCGACCGCCGTCCGCAAACTGAATGTCTTTCAGGCGCGAACCGAGCCGGATCGCCGCACCGCCATGTTGCAACAGGCGCAGCGCCGGATCGACAAAGGCGCTGCCCAGTCCGTTACGCGCCACCAGAGGCCGGCACGCCTGACCGCCGGCGATGAAGGTCTCCCTGACCATCGCCGCGGCCAGCTCCGCCGAGGCTTCGCGCGGCTCGACGTTCAGCATCGTGAGAAACAACGGCCGCAGCATGCGGTCCCACAGCACGCCGTTACAGCGCATGGTCTGTGCCATGCTGCGGCCAGGTTTGGCGAACAGCAGCGGCGCAAGCGTCAGATAGTCGGTCGGGCCGGTGTTCGGCACGCGTGTGTTCGGATCGAAAATCCACCAAGGCAAGCGGCCCGGCGACATGCGCACGGTCCAGCGCGCCCGCGTGGCCAGATCCACGAACGGATAGTCGGGCTGGGCCGGTCCGGTCAGTTCATCGGCGGCGCCGATCGCACGGGCATAGTTGAGCGTCGCGTAGTTGCCGGACAGCACCAGATGATTGCCGCTGTCGATGGTCGCACCCAGCGTGCTGTCGTAATACGAACGGCAACGGCCGCCCGCCTGGGACAACGCTTCATGCAGTACGACTTGCGCCCCGCGCCGCTGCAATTGCACCGCAGCGGCCAGACCGGCGAGGCCCGCGCCGATCACGTGTACGAGCTTCTGCATCAGCTCAGAAGAGCGCGTATCGCGCGACGATCCACAGCAGGCGCAGGCGCGGCTTGCTGACCTTCGTACGCGGAATGTCGAAGCCGCGATCGAGCGTGCGTTCGAGCAGCACGCGATAGACGCCCGACATGATGCGCGGCGCGCGAACGTGATTGCGCGGCTCGCGGTCCATGATCGCGTCGGAGGCGGCGAAATGCTTCCTGGCGCGCTCGGCGAGCGTCGCGCACACGCGCGGCAGCGACGGATCGTCGGCGATCTGCGCCGGACTCGTCACGGCGATGCCTTCGCGCGCCAGCAATTCGTGCGGCAGATAGCAGCGGTTGATGCCGGCGTCTTCGTCGATATCGCGCAGGATGTTGGTCAGTTGCAGCGCGCGGCCCAAGTGGTGCGACAGCAGGCGGCCGGGCTCGTCCTGCATCCCGAATATCCTCACCGATAGACGGCCGGCCGCGCTCGCGACACGGTCGCAGTACAGGTCGAGCATGGCTTCATCGGGCGCGCAGATGTCGGCGGCGGCGTCCATCGCCATGCCGTCGATCATCGCGTGAAAATCTTCGCGTTGCAGGTGGAACGTATGAATGTGCCGCGTCAACGCACGCAATGATGCGCGGGGCGCACCGGCGTAGCACGCGTCGATGTCGGCCCGCCAGCGCTCGAGCGCGGCAGCGCGCTCGGCGCGCGGCAGATCGCTGTCGGCGATATCGTCGACGGCGCGGCAAAAGGCGTAGACCCGATACATCGCGTCGCGCTGCGCGGCCGGCAGGATGCGCATCGCGAGATAGAACGAGCTGCCGGACGTGGCGGCAGCGGCGTCGATTTCTGTATCGTCCACGACAAGATTGGAAGCAGCCAAGACGATCTCCGCTGGAGGCGCCCGCTGAAAGGCGTTCAAGAATTCATGCTTACCCGCAGGGCAAGCGGCCCGCGCGCGCGGACACGCGCGAAACACCCGGCCGGGATGCCGGAAACGGCGAAAAGTATAACAACCTTTGTGAGATGCCGCAGTTCTGGGGACGAATAAGGGGTCTGAAGCGGACCCGCACTCGCCGGTGGCCTCGCATCCGATGGCGCGCGGCGCAGGCAAAAACCGTCGGCGTTGGCGTCAGATAAATGCAACCGACCGGTTGCGTCCCTGCCGCTTCGCGCTGTAAAGCGCCGCGTCGGCTTCGTTGATCAGCACGTCGTACGCCGGCACGCCCACGCGCGCCGCCGCGCCGCCGACACTCGCCGTCACCGGCACGCTCGTGCCCTGCACTTCGACCGGCGTGTCGCCAATCGTCTGGCGAATCTTTTCCGCCACCCGCATCGCGTCTTCAAGCGGCGTACACGGCAGCAGCAAGGCGAACTCCTCGCCGCCGAAACGCCCAAAGGTGTCCTGCGCCCGCACCACCTCGGCGACCCGCTGCGCCATCACGCGCAACACCGTATCGCCGACGCCGTGACCGAACTGGTCGTTGATTTTCTTGAAGTGATCGAGATCGAACAGCAGCACGGACATGTCGCCGCCGTAACGCTGCCAGCGCGTGTATTCGTCGCGCAGGCGCGCTTCGAAGTAACGGCGATTGGCGATCCCCGTCAGACCGTCGCGGTCCGCATATTCCTGCAGCTTGGCGACCGCCTCCTCGCGCTCGCGTTGCACGATGCTGACGTGCGTGACATCCGAGATGGTCACGCATACGGCCACCACCTCGCGATCACGCGTAAGCGGCATGAAGGTGCAATCCTGCTGCATGAAATCGACGCCGCCGGTAATCGGCCGGTCGTGATCGAACTTGAACAGGTACGGGCGCTGTTCCCATGAACTGAACGCGAAACTGCCAAGCTGGAACACGCTTTCGATCTTGCGCGACAGCCACACGCGCGGCAGTTCGGGAAAATGCGTGAAGATCGATTTGCCGACCACCTGTTCCGCCGACAAACCGCTGTGATCCTGCATGAACCGATTCCACATCAGCACGTTCATCTCGCGTTCGAGCACGAAAATACCGAAGCCGACACGTTCGACAACCAGATCGCTCAACGAATCAGCGGAAACGTTCATAGGCTGGACAGGAGGGCGTCGAGCGCCTCGTTCATGTGGCGGATCGATTCTTCGGCCATCAGCATCACGAGATGCGCGCGGAAGCTCTGGTCTTCGAGGGCGAAATTCACTTCGACCAGCAACGCGACTTCCCATTGCAGCACGCCGGGCTGGAACACGTCGTCGAGCGTCATGGCTTCGCCGAGCAGACCGGGCGCCGAGAAAACCGGTGTGCGGCCGAGCTGGTCGAGAATGCACGACACGCACGCGCCCGTCAGCACGTTCGCGACATCGAACACGAGTTCGTTCTGGCTGACCGTCTCGTAGGTGGAGCGCGCGTACGGGTCGTTCACGAGCGAACACAGTTGCTCGAGGTTGTCGCTGCGGCAGATCACCAGCGCCTCGCCCTTGATATCGGAGCGAAAGCCCTGGCGCACCGCGCTGACCGTGTCTTCGATCCCGGTCATCTCGCGCAGCGCCTGCGCGGCTTCGCTCACCGCCACCATCTTCACGCGCGGCACCGACAATTCGATGAACGCGTCGAGCAGCCGTGCGAGGCGCGTCGCGGCTTGGCCCATCGCCAGATTGGCGACCTCCTGCAGCGCGTCGCGCCGATCTTCGTTGAGGACTGGCTCAGACATACAACCCGTACTCCTTGAGGATGGGTAGTACCGCCTCGGGCGTGACGGGCTTGGCGATGAACGCCGCGGCGCCGAGCGCGCGCACGCGCGCCTGGGCCACCGGCTGAACATCGGCGGAGACGACGATCACGAAGGTGTTCAGATCCTCATGCTGCAACGCTTCCAGCACCTGATAGCCGGTCATGTCCGGCATCGTCAGGTCGAGGAACATCACCGACGCTTTGCCTTCGCGATACAGAGCAAGCGCCTCGCGCCCGTTCGTTGCGTAGGTCACGTCGACATCCCAGTCCGACGGCAATGCCTTGGTGAGCACCTTTCGGGCAAGCAACGAATCATCGGCGATCACAATAGGCAAAGACATGGGCAGGTCGGAAAAACGAAATTGGCTCTTGCGCGTTAACGGCGGGTAGCGGCGATTTCTTTAGCGCGGGGTCTGTCGACCGGCGGCAAGAAGGACTGATAGAACTGATGCTTGCGGGAATGCAGGTTGCGAACGGCCGGGGAGCGCGCGCCGCGAGGCGCTTGTGGTGAAACCGCCGGGCACGCATGAATGCGTGCGCGCACGGTGGACGACGGCGATGACCGGCATGTTCGAAGCCTACCCCGTAGATGAATCTGCGCGGCTTCGGGGATCGGGCTGGTCCTCTTGCCGCGCGCGTGATTCCACGAACGCCGTCCATCACGCGTTGTGCGCGTTGTCTGGTGGCCCTCGCGGCCGATGTGTCCGAACGTGGCGGACGCATTATTTATCGTGGTGTCGATTTTCGAAGTAATTGGGCGGAAAGGCAACACGCCAATTTGGCCTACACTAATCAGATTTCCCCAATTAATGCTATTTTTTAAAATATTCCCGTGGGCCTTGGCGGCTTTCTTTTACCTTTATACTTTTGTGTACGTTTGCGCTTGCCGATTCGTCGCTGATTCAGAAGGCAGACAAATCTGTACAGCCATTTGCCGCAGCAACGACTCGCGTCGCCACGAGTCTATGCTTCTCTTATGATGATGCCGGCTTGCCGTTTTTTCGTCTTGCACGACCGTAGCGCTAATCGAAAATGACACCTGACCGGTCCGACCCGCCTCAAGCGAACCGCCTTTCCGCTAACGGGCAGGACAAGGCGTTGTTCCCAGCCGTGCCGGAACAGAATTTCCACGTCCGGCGCATGACGCTGATCGCGCTGCTGATCGCAGCGATCGTCCTGCCATGCGTGTACGTGGCGACGATGGCGTTCAACGATCTGCGCGCGCGCGAGGCCGACGCCACCGACATGACGCTCCGCACGGTGCGGGTCGCCGAAGAACACGCGCTGAAAGTGTTCGACATGAACGAGACGCTCGATTCGCGCATTGTCGATCTCACGCAAGGACTCGACGACAACGGCATTCGCGCCGGCGAATCCGCCATTCACGACAAGCTGCGCACGATGGGCGGCGGTTATCCGCAGGTGGCCGCCGTGTCGATCTTCGGCCGCGACGGCGACTTGCTCGCCAGCAGCCGTTTCTATCCGGCGCCGCCGATGTCGATTGCCGGGCGCGAAGATTTCACCGGGATTCGCGACGGCAAGGACATCGAGCACGTGTCGAAGGTGATGACGGGGCACGTTGCCGGCGAACAGGTGTTCAACATGGGCGTTGAGCGGCGCACCGCCGACGGCGCGTTCGCCGGGGTCGTGTCGGTCGCGCTGCGGCCCAGCTATTTCAGCGCGTTCTACCGTGAACTGTTGGGCGGCAGCGACAGCACGCCGATGACCATGAGCCTGATCCGCACCGACGGCGCGATCCTCGCGCACTATCCGCGCAGTCCGCGCGAGCCGGTGACGGTGTCGCCGCAGTCGCCGCTCGCCCAGGCGCTGGCGCAAGTACGGCGGGCGGGCGTCGTGAAAATGCGTTCGGACATCGACGGCGACACGCTGATCCTCGCGTACCGGCGCGTCGGCGCGTATCCGGTGTACGTGTCGTGCGGCTATCGCGCTTCGGCGATCTGGGCCGGCTGGTACCGGCATCTCAGCATGCTGATCCTGTCGATGTTTACGCCGTCGGTCGTGCTGTGGGGCGTGATCTGGCTGTCGTTGCGGCGCCTCGGCGCCGAAGAGGAGGCGTGGGAGCGCTGGCAGGCCGAGGCGTCGATGCGCCGCTCGATCGAGTCCGCGTATCGTCAGTCGCGCAAGATGGAGGCGCTCGGCAATCTGGTCGGCAGCGTCGCGCACGACTTCAACAATCTGCTTATGATCGTGTCGGCCAACGTGCAGATCGCGCGGCGGCGTGGCACGCCGGGGCTCGACCGTGAGATGTCGGCCATCGAGCGGGCGCTCAAGAGCGGCCAGTCGCTCACGCGGCAACTGCTTGGCGTCGCGCGCAAGCAGCCGTTGAGAAACGAGACGCTTGCCCTCGAACGCTGGCTGCCGGCGTGCCGCGAATTGCTGCGCGCGTCGCTCGGCGCAAAGATTTCGCTGGTGATGGATATCGGCGTCGAAGTCTGGCCGATGCGCATCGACGTGGCCGAACTCGAACTGGCGCTGATCAACATCGCCGTGAACGCGCGCGATGCGATGCCCAACGGCGGCCGCTTCACCGTGCGCGCCACCAATATCAATTTCCGTCACGAGGACGGCTTTCCGCTCACCGGCGACTTCGTGCAACTGTCGCTCGAAGACACCGGCGGCGGCATGCCGCCTGAAGTGCTCGCGCGTGCCTTCGAGCCGCTTTTCACGACCAAGCAGAAAGGCATGGGCACGGGTCTCGGACTGCCGCAGGTGTTTGCCTTCTGCGAGCGCTCGGGGGGCCTCGCGGCGATCGACAGCGCGATCGGCGCGGGCACGTCGGTGCGTCTCTATCTGCCGCGCGCCGCGGCGGCGCCTGAGGCTGAGCGGCCGGCCGAACCGGGCGTCGAAGAAACCGGCGCGCACGGTCTGCGCATTCTGCTGGTCGAGGATAACGACGAAGTCGCCGCCGGCACCGAGGCCTTGCTGCAGATGATGGGTCACCAGGTCACCTGGGTCTTCAATGCCGACACCGCGCTGCGCCTGTTCGACGACGCTCACGCGAAGCAGGCCCGCACCGGCGAGTCGCTGCCGTTCGATCTGGTGCTGTCCGACATCCACATGCCCGGCACGATGAACGGCATCGATCTGGCTGAAGCGGTGCAGGCGTTCGATACCAGGCTGCCGGTCATTCTGGTCACCGGCTACGCGGAAGAACTCGACCGCGCACGGCATGTGGACGTGCGCGTGCTGTCCAAACCCTTCGATATCGCGTTGCTCGACAAGCTGCTGCAAACGATCCAGCGCGATCTGGCGCAGTCGGGTACGCACCCGGCGGCTCACCCGGCTGATTAACGCTCTTCAGAAATCACCGTGATTTACCGGCAATTGTAAAAACGCCGCGGCTGCAACGGGCGACACACCACGCTTTTTGCCTTCCGAACGGGCGCGCACGGATATGGGACATTTCCGGCATGAAGGTTGCGGCACGGTTGGGGAAGGAGAGCTGCGCGTTCGCGCGCTGGCCACTCCGCTCAAGACGTCGGGAGGCTGCAATGCGACACACCGTGATTGGTTTATTCGACACCTATTCACAAGCGGAAACCGCCCGCGACACGCTTGTGCAGACCGGTTTTGCACGCGAAACGATCGAGTTGCAGGCAAACCCGGAACCCTCCGTCGGCTCGGCAACCGATGAAGCCGCCAGCGCGGGTGTGCTGGCCAACATCGAACGCTTTCTGTCCAGCCTGTTTGCCAGCGGCCCGCGTGCGTTCGAAGCGGCCCGCTATGCCGAGGCCGTGCGCCGCGGCGCCGTGCTGGTGTGCGTGGACGCGGCGAGCGAATCGCATGCGGAACTCGCTCGCAATACCTTGAGGAGACTGGGCGCTACCGACGTCGGCGAGCGCTCGCCCGACTGGGACACGCCGCCGAGCCGCGACCATTCCATACTCGACGAACTGGGCATCGGCGCGATGACAGCGGGCACGCCTCGCACATCGAGCGTCACCACGCCGGGCGCGACCACCCGGCCCGCGACGCAGGCCGATCCGCAGTATTCGCCGCCGCCCGTGGGCACCGATGCCGGCGCGACCAAAACTTTTACGCCGCCACCGCGGGCCGAGCGGCCGGTCACCGATCCGGTCAACGAGCCCATGACCGATCCGCTGGTCGGCGATGCGGGACGCAGCGCGATTGCCGCCGGAGGCATGCCGGGTTCGGGCGCGATCATGCAGCCGTCGGAGCCCGACCCTGAAGCGCACCAGCCGACCGCCGGCACGGGCGAGCAGATCCCGAACGAATATCTGGAATACGAAGAGGATTTCCGCAGTCACTACGACGAGGAGTACGCGACCGACGATTCGCGTTACGAAGATTACGTACCGGCTTATCGTTACGGCGCGGCGATCGGCCGCGACGCGCGTTATCGCGACCGCCCGTGGGACGACGTCGAGCCGGAAGCCCGGCGCCACTGGGAATCCACCTCACCGGAGAGCACGTGGGAGCGCTTCAAGCTCGCCGTGCGTCACGGCTGGGAACGCGTGACGGGGCATCACCACGTATAGACAAACGGGAGCGGTAGCGCCGGCGTGCCGCGAGGTGACGGCAACGCCGGCGCTTTTCATTTACCCGATCGCTTTTGCAGCAACGCCATCAGGCGGCGGTATGCAACTTGACCCACGCGACGTAGCGCTCGACGAATGTCTGCAGGAACTTGCGCGCGCCGTCGTTCAGGATCTCGCCTTTCTCGTTGATGACCGCCGCGTCGTGCTTGATGAACACTTCGGGCTGGCCGAGCGTGGCGACATCGAGATACGCCAGCACATTACGCAGATGCTGTTGCGCCAGCGCCGTGCCGGTCGCGCCGAGCGACGTGCCGATCACCGCGCCTGGCTTGTTGGCCCATGAATTGGTGCCCCACGGACGCGAGCCCCAGTCGATTGCGTTCTTCAGCACACCGGGCATGGAGCGGTTGTATTCGGGAGTGACGAACAGCAGGCCATCGGCAGCTTCGATGCGCTGCTTCAACTGTTTCGCGACCTCGGGAAAATCGGCATCGTATTCCTGGCTGTAGAGCGGCAACGAACCGATGTCGATAAATTCGAAGGTAAAGTCGGCGGGCGCGAGCGAAATCACGGCGTGGGCCAACTGACGGTTGAAAGACTCGCGGCGCAGGCTGCCGACGACGACTGCGATGTGATGGGCCATGTCTCGTTCCTTGGGTGTGAGGCGCTTGACGCGCAAAAAGGTCCGGACTGTCAATCATAGGCAAAAGCCGAACGGGATGACGGCCACGGCGACAAAAACGCTAGCGATCGGGAAAACGGGAGCAAACGATGGCAGTGGCTGCTGGTGGATAACCCGGCAGCACGCAAAGTTATCCACAGTTTCACTGAATAACCTTGTGGATAAGTAGTACTTTTGCCTTGTCAATCAAGCCTGCTTCCGGTGTATGAAGATTTGAGGCAAATGGACGTTCTGCCTTGGCGGCATTCGCCGCAAGTGTGTTGGCCGTGAATGCAAGAAGGGCGCCGTTATCGGCGCCCTTCTTTTTACTTCGTGAGTCCGTTTCGTCGGCAAGCTGTGAGCCGGAATTTCGTCCGGCCATGCCCACCAGGCGATCAGTTACCGAAGAACACGTTGCAGTACGATGCCGGACCGTTGCATTGTGCCGGCGAGGCAGCTTGGGCCACGCCCGAAGCAGCGGCAAACAGGGCAACGGAAGCGATCAGGGCGGAAAGAATGCGTTTCATGGTGCTACTCCTCTTCAGCGTTTGGTTCGCGATCTGGTGCGATCGATGGAGTGAAGAATAGCGATTCAGCGTTCACATAAAAACATCGAAGTCGAGAAGATATTTTTTCAAATAATGAAATAATTGATGTGCTGTGTGACGATGGATGGATGTGCGTCCGCCTTGGCTTCAGTCGTGGCGCATAGGCTTCAGGACCCGGGTTGAACCCGAGTCTGCTTTCAATTTACGCAACAATGTATTTCACTGTCATAAAAGCCTTTCCGGCGCGACCAACGTCATCGGGTTATTGCTTTCCGGCGGGCACATGTTCAATACCGATTCGCTTGCGCAGGAACGTGCGGGAGAATGGCGCACGAGTCCAAAAACAGCGCGAGGAAAGTCACCCGCTCATGAACAACAACGATTCAATAGAAGACGTGCGGCAGCCGTTGGCGCGCCGACGGAGCGCGTCATGGCTCAGATAAGCGGACCCGCGCTCGACGATCCCGTCTATCTGACGCAGTTGCGGCGCGACCTGTTGCGCTTCGCCCGTTTGCAACTGCGCGATGCCGCAGCCGCCGAAGACGCCGTCCAGGAAGCGTTGGCAGCCGCGTGGACGCAAGCGGACCGGTTCGCCGCGCAGTCGGAACACAAGACGTGGGTGTTCGGCATCCTGCGGCACAAGCTCGTCGACACCTTGCGCGCCCGGCAGCGCACGGTGAACCTGTCGGCGCTCGAATCCGAACTCGACGGCGAGGCGCTACTCGACCGGGAACTGTTCAAGGACAACGGCCACTGGTCGCGCGAGACCAAACCGCAGCCGTGGCCGACGCCCGAAACCGCGCTGCGTCAGCAGCAGTTCTGGACCTTGTTCGAGATGTGTCTCGAACATCTGCCCGAACACATCGGGCGCGTGTTCATGATGCGTGAATTCCTCGATCTCGATACCGATGCCATCTGCGCGGAATTGCAGATGACCGCCAATCATTGCAGCGTGCTGATCTACCGGGCGCGGCTGCGCTTGCGCACTTGCCTGAGCGAAAAGGGCCTATCCAGAGAGGATGCGAATGGGGAAGTGTAAATACATCACGCGCCTGCTGTCCGATGCGCTCGACCGTCGATTGACGACCCGCGAATGGGTCGCGATCCGGCTGCATCTGCCGACTTGCAGCGGCTGCCGCAACTACCGCAAACAGATCCGTCTGCTGCGGGTGGCCGCGCATGCGGCAAGCGGGATTGAAGCGCCGGGCGCGGCCGGAGCCGATGATTGATGTGTGACGCAGAGTCTGCTAGAAGCGCGTCAACCAGGCGCCTTGCTTAGCGCTCGCCTGGCGGCGTGTTGCGGTAGTGGGCGAAAAAGCTCGCGTGCGACGCTTCGTCGATGCCGACGGGATGCGGTTCAGTGCGAGCCGGATGCCTGGCGAGCTGCGCCCGCGTACGGATCGGCCGATGCTGGAAATTGCCGCCGCAGTTCGGGCACACATTGCGCAGCGTGCTGAGCGCGCACACTTCGCAGAAGGTGCATTCGTAGGTGCAGATCATCGCGTCGGGCGCGTTCGGCGGCAGTGATTTGCCACATCCTTCGCAGGATGGTCTCAGTTCAAGCATGGTTCTGGCTCCGCATCGACAGGGGAAAGCGAGCGCGTATGCCGCGTAAACCGCGCGCGCTTGCCGGATGCGATGCAGTGTAAGCGGCAAGCTCGATGCGGAATTGACAGCAGCGCGTCAATTCCTGCCACCACGCCCGCTCGCGCGCGCCGGCAATCGCACCAATGCCTGGGCCGCTGCCAGGTCAACACCGTCCCACGTCACGAGCGTCAACGCGAAGCCGACGTCGCACGGTGAAGCAGGTGGACGGCCGGAGCGGTAGTGCGCCATGACGGCTGCCGCCTCCGGCGTGATTTGCTTATGCGAATTTATCGGTTCGTCCAGGTTTGCAGACGGCTTATCGTCGGTGGCAATCGGTCCGTTTTGCGTCCGTCTTTTTAACGAGCACTGCTATGTCCCGTCATCCGCCGCTTACGCGCCGCACATTTATCGCCGGCGTGGGCGCCTCGCTGGCCGCCACGGCCCTGCCCATCGTCTCCATCTCTGCCTTCGCCGCCGATGCGCGTACGAAGGAATTTCGCATCGGCTACCAGAAAGCGGCCAACACGCTGGTGCTGCTCAAGGCGCACGGCACGCTCGAAAAGCGGCTCGCGCCGCTCGGCATCACGGTCAAATGGACGGAGTTTCCCGCCGGGCCGCAGTTGCTCGAAGGCTTGAACGTCGGCGCCATCGACTTCGGCTATGTCGGCGAGGCGCCGCCGGTATTCGCGCAAGCGGCTGGCGCGGACTTCGTCTACACCGCCTACGAAATCCCCACTCCGCACGCGGAGGGCCTGCTCGTGCATCAGGACGCACCGATCAAAACGCTCGCTGACCTGAAGGGCAAGAAAATCGCCTTCAACAAGGGTTCGGACGTCCACTGGTTCCTGGTCGCGGCGTTGGAGAAGGCCGGCTTGAAATACAACCAAATCCAGCCGGTCTATCTGGCGCCCGCCGATGCGCGCGCGGCCTTCGAGCGCGGCGCGATCGACGCATGGGCCATCTGGGATCCGTTCCTCGAAGCGGCGAAACGGCAATCCAACGCACGCCTGCTCACCGACGGCGAAGGTATCGTGAATCACCATCAGTTCTTTCTGAGCGCACGGCCGTTCGCGCAGCAAAACGGCGATGTGCTCGCTATCGTGATGGACGAAGCCGGAAAAGAAGGCGCCTGGGTGCGCGGCCATTACAGCGAAGCAGCCGCGCAGCTTGCGCCGATTCAGGGCCTCGATGCGGGCGTGATCGAGGCCGGATTGCGGCACTACGCGCACATCTACAAACCAATCGATGCGAACGTGCTCGCCGAGCAGCAGCGTATCGCCGACACGTTCAACGATCTGCGCATCATCCCGACGAAGATCGTTACGAAGGACGCGGTGCTGGCCGCGAAGGCCTAGATCATTTCGTTTCGACGGTCAGCAAACAGCGCTTCGACATTTTCTGGCGGGCGGCCGATTACGGCCCGCCCCGTTTCGCACGACGATCGGGCGTTGCAAAAGAATCGGATGGCTGGCCAATGCTTCGTATAACTGATCGTTGGTCAGGGTGAGATCGGAAAGCTGAAGTTCCTTGTACCCAGCTTCTGTGTCCCGGATCATCCCGCGGACCGTGCAACCTAGCTGCGCGTTGAGTTGCTTCAGTTGCGCAATTGTTAGCGGCTGCTTCAGGTATTCGACGATTTCTGCCGGTTCGTTTGTGCTGTTGTAGGTGCTTGCGATCAGCTCACAGGCAGCACGCGATTTTGAACAGCGCGGGTTGTGATAGATGGTGATCATGGTGGTTTTTGTGGTCGCGGTTTCTGGGTGTTTTTTCGTGGTGAATTTTAGAGGCTGTGAGCGGCGCGGTGGTCTTTGATGGGATCCCGGTTTGTCGATGGGGTTGTGCGCGATTGATCGCTGGTGGGAAGCGCTCTCTGGGTCTGGCGGGTATGAGGCTTCCAGTGAGAACGGTCTTTGCGACAGCGATAGATCCGCATCGTCTTGCTCAACGGGAGCATGGGACGGGACAGGGGCAGGTGCCTGCTCTTCGCGCCCGGTGGCGAAGTAAAAGCGAGTGAAGGTGCATAAGAGTGTGGACGAGAGGCGATGTAGGACCGCCCACCCGCGCTGCAGCGAGAAGCGTATCGCTTTACTTTATGCGCATAAAGCGCGGACCTGTCACGTGAGCCTCTCGATTGGCACGCACCCGGCCGTACAGGTCGGCATTTTGCAGGCCGTTGAAACGGGCCTGCTCGGTAAGCACGAGTGGAGCGGCCTCGTTGCGCCTATCACCAAATCGTCGAATGCGGTTGCCGCCGAGACAATGTATCGATCTGGCGCGCCAAGACACCGCTGCGCAGCCTCGCACGTAAGCGGTTTCGGGAAGCACGTTTATGCGCATAAAGATCCGCCCGTTAACCGATTAAAGCGCCAATCCAAAACAGCACGAGCATCCGAGTCCACGGCTGTGACAAGCCGACTTAAGAACGAATACGCCTGGAATATTCCGAAATGGCGCGCCGCTCATCTCGTCCAATGCCGCCTCACAGTCTCCGCGCAGCGCCCTCCATCGTTTATGCGCATAAACCTATCCCGAATGGCTATTTCTTCGCGTGTTTACACAAAATCGATTGAAATACGAATTCATCCAGGTAAAATCCATCTGCGTCTAAAAAGAGGAGGTGAAGATTGGCAGCAGAAATCATCGCGGTAACTCAGCAGAAAGGCGGGGTCGGGAAGAGCACTATCGCGATGCACCTCGGCGCTGCGTTCCATGAGAAAGGCAAACGCGTCCTCGTCGTGGACGCAGATGGTCAAAACACACTGATCCATTGGGCCAGTGCCTCATCCGACGGCGAATCCGGCATCCCGTTTCCAGTCGTCAACCTCTCCGAAGCCGGCAGCCAAATCCATCGCGAGATCAAGAAGTTCGTCGCAGACTACGACATCATCGTGGTCGACTGCCCGCCCTCCATCACCGAGAAAGTGTCTGGCGTTGTGTTGCTCGCAGCGAGCGTCGCCGTTATCCCGACCTCATCGTCGCCCGCTGACTATTGGTCAAGCGTCGGTCTGGTCAAACTTGTCCAGCAGGCCCAGGTCATGAACGAAGACCTGCGCGCAGTCTTTCTGCTCAATAAGACCGAAGAGAAGCGGATGCTGACGCGTGAACTGAAGCGCGCATTAGAGGAACTCGGATTCCCGCTACTCAAAACCCAAATCCCAACCCGCGAAGCGTACAAGCAGGCGATGGCATTAGGGCAAACAGTGCTTCAGATGAACGATCGCGGCGCCAAGCTCGCCGGCATCGAAATACGGGCGTGCGCCAACGAAATCGCCGCCCTGCTTCCGTGAATTTATGCGCATAAAGGACCCTGAATGAAACCCTCCCAATTCGCCAAAGGCTTTCAAGCACGTCCTGACACGACCAGCAGCGAAAAGCGAACCGCTCTCGATCGCCTGAATGCCATCGACGGTTTGGTTAAGAACGGCCCCACGCCGAGCCGCGTGAACCAGCCTGTGATGCCGCAAGTCGTCGCGGACGCCGAATCGGCTGACACCGCCAATGAGTCGTCGGCCTATCGCGCGTGGCGCATCGAGCATGGCTACCGGCCGGGCCAGGTCATCGATCTCGCGCTCAAAACGATCAAGCCGAGTCCATTCAATCCCCGGCACTTCTATCTGAAGTCGTCGATTGCCGAGCTTGCCGTCAATCTGGCCAAGCAGGGACAGCAACAGGCCATTCACGTCATTCCGGATTACGACAATCCCGGCACGTACTTCGTCAGCGACGGCGGCCGGCGTGTTCGAGCGCTGAAAGAAGCGAACAAGGAATCGGTGAAGGCGATTGTTATCGACCTGCCGATCGGCATCCAAAGCTATAAGCTCGGCTACGACCTCAACGTCCAGCGCGATTCGCAGACGGTATTCGATAACGCCGTCGTGTGGAAACGCTTTCTGGAGGATCGGCATTTCCAGAGTCAGAAGGAACTTGCCGAACACCTTGGACTAGACGAGTCGACCGTTGCCGTCGCCTTGTCGATTGCGAAGCTGCCCGAAGTGGTGATGCATGAGATGGTCGCGAGACCTGACCGGTTCGGCTCGAACATGGCCTATCAGGTAGGTCGGTATCACACCGCCCGCGGCGCCGACGCGACGCTGCGTTTGATCAACAAAATCCTCTCGGATGATCTGAGCACGCGGCAAGTCGCCGACATCGTGAAGGGCAGGGCAAGCGCACAGGAAAGCACGAAACCGGCAGGCCGGCAGCGCTATGCGCAGCGTCTGGAAATCAAGCTCGGCGGTGTTTCGGTCGGCGATCTGAAATCGTATGGCGACGATCGAATCGAACTCCGCCTGAAGGGTCTCTCACGCGAAAAGCGCGACGACATTCTTCGTCAGATCGAACAGATGTTGAAATAAGAGAAGAGCAGGTTACGGCGGCGTTGAAGTGTGGCCGCCGTCCTGCAACAGGAATTACGCCGCGCGCGATTGGCTCAGCGTGAAGGCGAGCAGATCGCCATCGGTGGGCTCCCCCCACGTCTTACGAGCCAGCCAATCGAAGAACGCCGTTTCGACAATCTTCGAATCCAGTCCGCGCCGACGCCAGTCGTCCCGCATGTGAGTGCCGAGCCCCGGCAATTCGTCTTCTTCAAACGACTGCCGCGCGATCTCCCGCTCGGACTCACCTTGTTCGTCGTAAAGCTCGCGCGCCTCTTTGCGGCGATACGCCGAATACTCGCCAAGCAGACGGGCTTTCAGATCGTCTGCCGGCGCAACGACCGCCGCCTTGCTACCGCCGATGGACGGCACCGCTTCAACTGGCGGCGCATAGCCTTTCTTCAACGCATCCTTGAACAGCGCGGGCGCGCTGCGCACGGGCGGCAAGGACGTGCTGCGCATGCGTTGCTCAGTCATTTGCAAAGCTGCGCGAATACGATTTTCTTCGCTATCGGCGTACAGCGTTTGCGCTTCTTTCAGCGGAATGCCGATCTTCACCATGCGGTCGACCAGCGTGCTGTCGAACACGTTCGGATGTTCGTCGAGCGCGAGCATCGGCTGCTTGCGCTCCGTCACGCGGAACTGGATCTCGGCGACCCGCCGCCCTTCCCGATGCTCGATCAACTCGACAAAGATGTTAGTGACGGCGTTCACTTCGGCGATTGCTGGACGCAGGTAATCGCGCTTGAAATACTTGTATTCGCGTTTCGCTTCGTCGCCGGCTTCCGTGTCAGGCGTGCCCGAGAGGATAGGGCGCCACCACTCCCACGTTTCGCGCATCGTCAGATGACTCGGGTTCGTCAGGTAGCGCACGCAGATTTCGTAGAGCGCAAGGCCCGCGCTGCTGCGCAGCTGGCTCTGGAACTGCAGACTCAAGCGTGCGTACTGAACTGGATCGAGCAGCTTCTTCTTGATCTTCGGCGCAAACGAGAACTCGACCCACACGCGGCGAGTGGTGGGGTCTTCGAGAATTTCAGCGTCAGCGATCAGCGTGGAGATACCCCATTTGCGGCCCGGCTTCTGACTCGACGTACCGGTACTCCATTCGACCTGCACCGACACCATGCGCCGCAAGTGTTCCTTCACGAGCGCGGTGTCATTCGAATCGAACGCGGAATTGGCGACGATGTCCGAGAGCAATGCCCGATAGGTGTCGCCGGACTCGTCCGCTTGCTGCGCGACTGCGAGGAGCACGTTGAACAGCTTACGGGTGAGGAGTGTGATTTTGCCGCTCTTGGGCTGGATGGCGATCGCCTCGACGGCTTTTCGCAATTCGGCCGAACTCGGGCTCACAACATCGGTCTTCTTCGCGCGCTTCGTGGCCATGCGTCGGGTCGAGGAGGGATTTGGCGAGAGCATACCGGCTGTGGTGATGCACGTCTATAGCGAGCGTCTCACCGTTCCTGGTGAAGTGAGCTTACGAGTCGCAACTCACCTCGAGCAACTCCCGAAAACCCTCACCTCAAGCATTTCGCGCCAAGTTCGGGGCATCCTTGCAGGTCGCGGCGTCCGGAAATCCAGACCAATTTCGGACCTGCCTCGAACGGGACGCGTCCGATCCCGAATCTCCTCACCTTAAAAAAATCTCGTGAATTTTGGCTGCGCCCACGTTGCGTGTGGGCCAACTCGCGTCGGGTCAGCGCAGCGAAAATTTTATGCTCCGTTCTCGAGCGGCAGGGCAGGGGAGAACTGGATACTCATCCAACGTCGACCCGGGAGTCTGCGTGCGCCCGGCTTCGCCACGAGCGGCGCCAGTGGCCGGAGCCCGTTGTCTCGTACCGCCCGAAGCGGACTGGACGGCATACGCCCCACGCCCGCAAGCCTTTATCCGAGGTCCCACGCCGCATTGGCGCCGTCGGATCGGCCTCCCAAACCGGCGTCTACCCAAACAGCCGGCGCACCCACGCTGCCCCGAATGGAGACACGCAGCGTACGGCTACATGCCCTCGCCGCATAGACCGACAGTCGCGCCGAGGACCTCGGCGGCACATATCGCGGCATGCCTGCATCGAGCGAAGGGCGACCAAATGCCAGGCAAGCGTCTCAACTTACCGATGCTTGCGAGTCAACGCCCGACAAACTCCCCCGAAAAAGCTCACCTTTCAGCCTATTCAGCGCTTGAGTTGATGCGGCCTTCAGACCTGGTAGCCAGGAAAACCGCCGACAAACACTCCCGAAAAGCCTCACCATTGAGCGCGACTCGAGCTCGCGCATAGCATGATCAGCGCCTCCCGAAAAACCTCACCCTTGCCTCGCGACGATAAATTAATCCATATATTCATGTAGTTAGCAAAGCACCTCAGTCGACAACGCAGTCGTCCACTCCCGAATTTCCTCACCTTTCGCAGTTTTTCCACGAATCCCGCAGCTCCTGAGCGCGGTCCCAAAGGTCCCGAAAAAGCTCACCACTCAAACTCCGCAGCAGCTAAACCAGACTGCCTCCGAGAGCGCCGGTAGGGCATTTCCGGCGGATGATGACAATTTTGGTCCCGTATTTCCTCACCTTAACGATTGCCGGCACCTAAAAATCCTCCCGAAAAGCCTCACCTTTGGCAAAAAATAGGCCAATTATTGGCGCGCGGATCGACCCGCCCCCCATCTCCCGAATTCGCTCACCTTTGTCAAAAGGTCAGCGTCAATTCCAATAACGGTATCAACTGAATTTCGCCCAAAACGCGGCACACCTCCCGCAAACACTCACCTTAGCGGCCTGAGTGCCTAGATTTAAGGCAAAAACAGCACCTTGTTCCCGTAAAATCTCACCTGCGGTTCGCGTTCGGTCCCGCGTTGACTCACCAATGAGGTTTGGGAGGCTCAAATAAGGCCCAAAAATAGGGTCCAGAGCGGTCCCGAAAGCGCTCACCCCCAGCAGGGCCATGCTCTAAACGCACTTTCGAGCGCTGCCGGGCGATCTGCGCTCGTCAGGTCCCGCAAAACCTCACCTTTGGCTGAGCCTCATTTTTGCAGCGCCTCCTGAACCCGCTCACGTTCTGTCCCGGAGCCACTCACCGACGTCCCCGAACCCCATCACTCAACAGTCCCGCAAGACCTCACCACCTCTCCCGCAAAGCTTCACCTTACCGGGCTGGAAGCCTTGCCAGGTAAGGATCTGCGGTGGCGTTAACGTTTTTAACATGGGTTCAAGGGTGTTTACTTTTATTACTCTCTAGAATTTCCCCCGCGTGTCCCTCAGCCAAGACCTTCCCACCACCTAGCCATCATCGAGCGTTCGTGAAACAGTGCGCGATCAGTAAATAGCCGCCAAAACTTCTTTCTTTACAAGAACTTATTGGATACTCTTTATTTTGTTTCACGAAAAAGAGGCGCTGCTCCGATCCATTGGTCTGCTTGTCCCGATAAAACCATCTAATTCATCAAACCTTAACCGGCACACATAAATACGTAGCAAACAATACGTAGATTGTTATGATTCATCCAATTCGAGCAACATCGAGGTGTAAATGAATCTGGACGAAGAGCGTCAAGCCATACGTGATGAGCTTGAATCGATGCGAGCGAACGGCGCGCGACGCCAGGAGCTATCGCTCCACGCCTGCAAGCGGCTTTTTTTTGATCTTGGAATCCGTCCGTCGATGGCCGCCGTTCGCGACCTGACCCAAACAGGCAGCGCGAGCGACATTCCAAAGGACATCGACAGTTTCTGGGAACGCATCAGAAATGTGTCGCGTGTAAAAGTCGGCGCCGGCGCGATTCCAAAAGCGCTGGAAGACCGGGCCGGTGAACTATTGGGAGCACTCTTCGAAGAAGCCGTCGTGCATGCCCGTTCAACGCTCGACGGGGAGCGCGAGGAAATTCGCGCGCAGATCGCCGCCGCCGACCAGCGCACACGAGAAGCGGAAATCCGCCGCGACGCGTCGGAAGAAGCAGTCAAACGCAGCGAACTGCGAGCGGAAGTCGCGTGGGAGCGGGTCCGCGCGCTCGAAACCGAGTTATCCAGCGCCACCACACATGGCACAGCCCATCAGGAAGGCTTACAAGCAACGGTGCAGCGACTCGACCGTGAAAACGAAGCACTTCGCCAGCGCCTGGACACTGAGCAGTCGACCAATGCCACGCTTCGCGACCGGATCGACGCTTTGCATGTCGAATTGCGTCAGAGCACGGAACACTATGCGCAACAGATCAAAGACGCGGTCGCCGAGGCTGAGCGGCGCGTCAAACCGATGTTGGTCGAACTGGATTCCTTGCGCAGCATGGCCACCACCTATCAGTCAGGGGTACGCGACGCGAGTCGCAAGGAGTTCGATTTCATTCAGCAAATTGCCTCGGCCAAGGCCCGCGGCGACCGGCTGGACGCGCAATTGCGCGAACAGTCCGACGAACTGGATGTTTTGACGAAGGAAGTCGCCGAGTTGCGCGGTCAGCAAGGTATCGATCCGGCGGTTGCAAGGCTGCTGTGCACGCTGGTCGAAACCGGCCGGCTGACGAACGACGAGCTGGCGGCGATCGGCACCGCGGCCGACGGTCATGTCACGCTGCCGCTGCGATGTCCGAAATGCGAAGAAGGTGAGCCCGAGCTATCGCAGGTGGATCACCGCTTTGAATTGCAATGTCCGGAATGCGACCACTCGTCGGGACCCGGCGAGTCGCGCCTGGAGGCAGTCAGCCGGTTTTTGTCGAAGGGATCGATTTCCGCGTCGGCATGATGGTTCGACGCGGTCGCAATAGCGGATAAATTGCCAAAGGTGAGGAAATTCGGGACCTCGAAAGTGAGGATTTTCAGGACTCGCCCGACCCCGCTTTCCTCGTCAAACGCCCGTCATGCCTTGGTGTTGGCAATGGCGGGGCGGCTGGGTCCGGTTCGTCGACGGCCGGCGAATCCTGCTGTTCCGCCCATTTCTGCCACGCTCGATACAAACGATTCGCGGATACCGCCTGGACAAATCCCAGCCATTGTCCGACCAGCTCTGCCTCGACCCCGCTTTCGAACAGATCCGCGGCGAAAGTATTGCGCAATGTTTGCGGACTTGCGCGTGATGTTCTGGACGCGGCAATTCCGGCGGTGTCGATTAGCGCGTCGACTGCTCGCAACATGGTCGCCTTATGCATCGGCCGTCCCGACGGCGAAGCGGGAAATACAAGGTTGCCAGCCAGTTCGGAGAGCCGCCGCTCGGCAAGCCATGCATCGAGAATCGCTACCGCGAACGGCGCAAGCCGGGTACGGCGTGTCAGCATCGGATTGGCCGACTCGATCGTCACCCACGGGGAGCCCACGTTTGCGCAACTAACCGTTAGCGCTGCCGCTTCGCCCGTTTTCAATCCGCCGCCGAGAAATACCGCAATCAACGCGCGATCGCGCCGCTCTCTCCAGCGTTGCGCCGCGGACAAAGCCGTCAAAGGCGAAAACAGCTGTGCGATCAGCGCGGCACGTTCAGGATGGCTGAGAAAACCAGTTGGCTCGTTATCGCGCGCGTTTCGCCACGCGGCTTCACCGTCTTGAGCAATGAAGCGCGCTGGATTGGTGGAAGCCGATTCGATCTCGCGAACATGATCCAGCACGCGTTCGATCAGGCGCAGATATCGGACGCGCTGTGTCTTTTTAATCGCCAGGCCGGCGATGAATTCGGCAATCGTCTGCGCGTCGACTGTAACGAGACTCTTCTGGCGAAGCGCTAGCCAATCGAGGAACGATCCCCATTGTGCTTGATAGACCTCGGCGGAGGAACGCCTGAAATGCTGCTTGGCAAGCCACGCGTCGAAGGCAATTTGCGGGTCGCGGCGCCAGTCTTCGCGTTCCTGATCGAAGAGATCAGTAGACGGCGCTCGACGTTCGATCGGGTCGGACAGATGGGGAGGAGACATAGACTATCTTTCCGTTAGTTGCGCATATTGTAGGTTGCAACTATCGAAAATTCAGCTCAACCGCCCCACGCCCGTGCTCGTTTGAGCGACGGGCCACCGGGAACGGCTTGCGCGGCACGCCGTGACGCCTCTTCATAGGCCGACACCGCAAACGCGAACACCGCTGGCAACGCGGTCGAGGTGCCGAAATCCACCGCTTCGTCCGTTTCTGGGTAAGGCAAGTCGGACGGCCGTTGAAACAAGCCCAGCATCAACGCGTCATGACGGCTGGCAAACCCGAGATCTGCCAAGGCTTCAGCTTCGATTGCGTGTAGCAACCGCCACGTGAGCGGCACTTGCTGCACGATGTAGCGCACGGCGATATTGCGCACGATGTGTTCGAGGTCGCGCGCCGCGGTTTGAAAGCGCAGCGCGGCCAGATCATGGTCGGCATGGTCGGTCGTCAGGTCGTTCATTATCGGCTCCAGTCGATACCTGTACTGTACAAATATACAGTGTCACGTGCAACCTCGGCCGAACGGCCAATTCCGCCAACGGCTAGCAATGGTGCGCCCGGCGCTCAGCCGTGGATCACCACTAGCAGTGCTTTCGCCTCGCCTTTGCCGACGTTGCGAATCGCGTGCGGCTCGTCGGCGACGTAGCGTGCCGTGTCCGCCGCCTTCAGCCGTTTCGTCGCACCGGCCGCCTCGATTTCGATCGATCCTTGCAATACGGTCAGATGCTCGCGCGTGCCGGGTTCGTGCGCGTTCGATACCAGCGCCCCACCCGTCTGCAACGTGAGTTCGTACCACTCGAACTTGCCGGCCAACTCGATCGGCCCCCACACGCGCAGTTGATACTTGGCGTCGTGTCCGCTCAAGGTGGGAATCTCATGCGGACCGGACACGGCGATCGCCTCGGGCGCTTTTTGCGGCGCGAACAGTGAATCGAGACTGACGCCGAGCGCGTTCGTCAGACGCCAGGCCACCGCAATCGTCGGATTCGCCTTGTCGCGCTCGATTTCCGATAGCATGGATTTCGATACGCCGGCCGCGCGCGACAAGTCGTCGAGCGTCATGCGCCGTTCGGCGCGCAAGCGCTGAATCTGCTCGCCGACGCGAGGCGGCGCCGCGATCGCCGGGACCGAGGTCGAGCCTGAAGTGGGTGTCGCGCTGGGTGCGGCCTTGACTGCGGCGCGGCGGGTCCCCGAACTTGCCATTTACGGACCTATCGTTTAGAGTTGTTCGATATACCGGATTTTAGTTCGAAAAAACGAAAATTTCCGATAAAACTGACGGCTGACTATAACAGGCCGCCCCGTGGCCGCAAATGCCAGAACATGCTGGCCTCGGGTGCCAGCACCCTTTCAGGAGCCTGCTTCATGCGTGACCTTTACCTCGCCCACCTGCGCGGCACCCTCGAGCAGATTCGCGCCGACGGTTTTTACAAGAGCGAGCGCGTGATCGCAAGCCCGCAGTCGGCCGACGTCCGTCTCGCGAATGGCGCCGACGTGCTGAATTTCTGCGCCAACAACTATCTGGGCCTCGCCAATGACGAACGCCTGATCGAGGCCGCCAAGCAAGGGTTGGACAAAGACGGTTTCGGCATGGCGTCGGTGCGCTTTATTTGCGGCACGCAGACCGTGCACAAGGAACTCGAAAAAGCGCTCGCCGCCTTCCTGCAGACAGACGATTGCATCCTTTACTCGAGTTGTTTCGATGCGAACGGCGGCCTGTTCGAAACGCTGCTCGACGAATCCGACGCGATCATCAGCGACGAGCTGAATCACGCCAGCATCATCGACGGCGTGCGGCTGTCCAAGGCGAAGCGCTTTCGCTACAGGAACAACGACCTCACCGATCTCGAAGCAAAACTGAAAGAAGCCGACGCGGCTGGCGCGCGCTTCAAACTGATCGCCACGGACGGCGTGTTCTCGATGGACGGCATCATCGCCGACCTCGCGGGCATCTGCGATCTCGCCGACCGTTACGGCGCGCTGGTGATGGTCGACGACTCGCACGCGGTCGGCTTTGTCGGCGAACATGGGCGCGGCACGCCGGAACATTGCGGGGTGCTGTCGCGCGTCGACATCGTGACCGGCACGCTCGGCAAAGCGCTGGGCGGCGCATCGGGCGGCTATGTCGCCGCGCGCCAGGAGGTGATCGATTTGCTGCGCCAACGCTCGCGTCCTTATTTGTTCTCGAACACGCTGACGCCGAGCATTGCCGCCGCATCGCTGACAGTACTCGAACTGATGGCGAGCGACGAAGGCGCGCAACTGCGCGCACGCGTGCGTGAAAACGGCGCGCACTTTCGCCGCGCGATGAGCGCGCTCGGCTTCACGCTCGTGCCGGGCGAACACCCGATCATTCCGGTCATGCTCGGCGACGCGCAACTCGCGTCGAACATGGCCGATGCGTTGTTGAAGGAAGGCGTCTACGTGATCGGCTTCTCGTTCCCGGTGGTACCGAAAGGCCGCGCGCGCATCCGCACGCAGATGAGCGCCGCGCACACGTCCGAACAGATCGACTGCGCCGTGGATGCATTCGCGCGCGTCGGCCGTCAACTCGGCATTATCTGAAGCAAAGGCGCATATGAAAGCATTGGCAAAACTCGAACGCGCACCGGGCCTCACGCTCACGGACGTCCAGAAACCCGAAGTCGGCCACAACGACGTGATGATCCGCATCACGCGCACGGCGATTTGCGGCACCGACATCCACATCTGGAAATGGGACGACTGGGCGCAAAAAACCATTCCGGTACCGATGCACGTCGGCCACGAATACGTCGGCGAGATCGTCGAAATGGGCCAGGAAGTGCGCGGCTTCGCGATCGGCGATCGCGTGTCGGGCGAAGGGCATATCACCTGCGGTTTCTGTCGTAACTGTCGCGCGGGGCGCCGGCATCTATGCCGCAATACCGTGGGTGTAGGCGTGAATCGGGAAGGCGCGTTCGCCGAGTATCTGGTGATTCCCGCCTTCAACGCGTTCAAGATTCCGCCGGAGATTTCCGACGATCTCGCCGCGATCTTCGACCCGTTCGGCAACGCCACGCATACCGCGCTGTCGTTCAACCTGGTCGGCGAGGACGTGTTGATTACCGGCGCCGGGCCGATCGGCATCATGGCGGTCGCGATTGCAAAGCACGTGGGCGCGCGCAACGTCGTGATTACCGACGTCAACGACTACCGGCTCGAACTCGCGCGCAAAATGGGCGCAACGCGTGCGGTGAACGTATCGCGCGAAACGCTGCGCGACGTGATGGCCGATTTGCACATGACCGAAGGCTTCGACGTAGGGCTGGAAATGTCTGGCGTGCCAAGCGCTTTCACCAGCATGCTCGAAGCGATGAACCACGGCGGCAAGATCGCGCTGCTCGGTATTCCGCCGGCGCAAACCGCGATCGACTGGACCCAGGTGATCTTCAAAGGCCTCGAAATCAAGGGCATTTATGGCCGCGAGATGTTCGAAACCTGGTACAAGATGGTGGCAATGCTGCAAAGCGGCCTGGATCTGTCGCCGATCCTCACCCACCATTTCAAGGTCGACGATTATCAACAGGCGTTCGCCACGATGCTGTCGGGCGAAAGCGGCAAGGTGATTCTCGACTGGACCGCCGCGTGAGCTGAAACCACAACGCGACAAACCGCAGCACTCCGAATGAAACGCCCGCAGCGCGCTCAAGCGCCTGCGGGCGTTTTAACGAACTCGGCCTGAATGCGTACATGGATATCGTCGCCGACGGCCGGATACCACGTCGACAGACCGAACTTCGCGCGGCTGAGATGACCGTCCGCAGAAAAGCCGAGCGTGTCTTTTTTCGTGAGCGGATCGGGTGCGAAGCCGTTAAAGGTCACCTCCAGCGTGACCGGTTGCGTGACGCCGCGAATCGTCAGATCGCCAGTCAACGTTCCGCGTGATTCGCCAGTGCGCTCAAAGCGCGTGCTGACAAAACGCAACTGCGGATAGCGCGACACGTCGAGCATGCTCTCGCTTTTCACCATCTTGTCGAGTAGCGGTACATTCGTATCGATGCTCGCCGCGTCGATCGTCACGGCTACGGTACTTTTATCCAGACCGCCTTCGTTCCAGTCGAGTTGCGCCTGCTTGTGATCGAAGCGCATCGTGAAGCGCGAGTATTTGAAGTGATCGACATCGAAGGTAATGCTGCAATGGTCCGGATCGAGTTCGTAGTGGCCCACCGGCACCCGCGTCTCGTTCTGGCTGACCGTATGCGTGAGTACTTGCAGCGGCGTGCAGGCCGTCGACGTTAGCAGTGCCGCGCTGAGCAACGCGCGCATGAACGTTGCGCGGACAGTAAATGTGCTCATGAAGTTCGTCCTGGTTGACCGATCGTCATCACGATAGCAGCTAGCGTACTCAATCCGCAAAAGCACGCGAAAACTTGACGGAGGAGAATGATCGTTCTACCATCCGCGCATGGCTACGCAAACTGAAACTGAATCTCTCGCGCCGGGCAGTGCGCGCGAACGGCTGCTCGATGCCGCTGAAGCATTGATTTACGCCGGCGGCATCCATGCAACCGGCGTTGACGCGATCGTCAAGCAGTCCGGCACCGCGCGTAAAAGCTTCTACACGCATTTCGAATCGAAAGATGCGCTGGTGGCCGCTGCGCTTGAACGGCGCGATGAACGCTGGATGAACTGGTTCATCGCGGGCACGCAGCAGCATGGCAAGACTGCGCGCAAACGCCTGCTCGGTATGTTCGACGTGCTGCGCGAATGGTTTGCGTCGGAGGATTTTCACGGCTGTGCGTTTTTGAACGCGGCCGGCGAGATTGGTTCCGCGGACGATCCGATTCGAATCGTCGCGCGCGAGCACAAGGAACGTCTGTTGGCCTTCGTGCGAACACAGTGCGATGAATACGCGTTGGAATCCGACATGGACCGTCGCCGCGCCGCGCGTTTGTCGCGTCAATGGTTGATTCTGCTCGACGGCGCGATCGCCGTCGCGCTGGTGAGCGGCGAACCCGACGCCGCGCTCGACGCGCGCGCTGCCGCCGAAGCATTGCTCGACACCGAATCCACAGGCAAATCCGCACACAACTGGCCGCCATCCCGGCGGACCGCAACCTGACTGAGGAGCCATCATGGCCGACCCGTTCGAAACCCGCCCACCGCTGCCGCCGTTCACGCGCGAAACCGCGATCCAGAAAGTGCGCGCCGCGGAAGACGGCTGGAATACCCGCGACCCCGAGCGCGTGTCGCTCGCCTACACGCCGGACAGCGTGTGGCGCAACCGCGCCGAGTTCACGCATGGCCGCGCGGAGATCGTCGGACTGTTGCGCCGTAAATGGGCGAAGGAACTCGACTACCGGCTGATCAAGGAACTATGGGCGTTCACCGATAACCGCATCGCCGTGCGCTTTGCGTACGAATGGCACGACGATTCGAACAACTGGTTCCGTTCGTACGGCAACGAAAACTGGGAATTCGACGAGCATGGGTTGATGGCGCACCGTCATGCGAGCATCAACGATTTGCCGATCCGTGAATCCGACCGTTTGTATCGCTGGCCGCTGGGCCGCCGTCCCGACGATCATCCGGGCCTCTCCGATCTCGGGCTCTAAACCTTCGAGGTGAACGCCCGCCGTGCGTTCACCGCTCTGCCTCGGTTCCCCGCTATTGTTGTGCCTGGGCCGCAGGGCGCGTCCTGTGCCTGAGCGCCCGAGCGTGTCCTCCACATCGCGTGTGCGGGTTGAGGTACAGTGCGCGACGGACGGCAAGCAGGAATACCCAAAACGTGAATGACACCGGCACTCGACCGGTGACGGAGAGGACATGCATTTTCGGCAGATAAAAAGAAATATCCGACGCACCGCCGTGGCGCTCGTCGCGAGCCTCGCTGCGGTGTCCGCCGCGCATGCGGGCGACTGGTGCAAGGGCGGCATATGGGGTGACATGATGCTCGGCTCGTATCACATCAACCCCGACCCCAACACCCATTTCGAACCGTTCAATCCGGGTTTGGGCGTCGAATGCTGGCTCAACAACCAGTGGGCGCTGACCGCCGGCGGCTTTCGCAACTCGCTGCGGCGGCCTTCGTACTACGGTGGCGGCGTTTGGTCGCCTGACTTCGCGCACTGGGGCATCGTCCGGATCGCGGCGATCGGCGGGATCATCTCGGGCTACAACTACGGCAACTGGGGCCTGGGCCGCGACCATACGATCGGGCCGGTGGTCGCGCCGATCGTGATGGTCGAATATAAACGCGTCGGCGCGAACTTCATCGTGATTCCGCCGATTCCTTCGGACAATCTTCCTTTCACGATCGGGTTTCAGGTGAAGGTGAAGTTTTAGGCGTTGGACTGGAATTTCCTATCACTTCGTCTGGGAAAAAACCTAAGAATTCGGCTGATTCTGTTTCCCAAGCCGACCTCTCCGACGCGACCGCATCGACAGAACGTAACGCGTCGACGGTCGCGCTTCGATTTGATACAAATTGCCATGACTGTGGCCGTACTGGCGCGATAACCGCTTGCGCCGATTCCAGGGCGCTCAGCAGAGCGGACGCGTCCGGCGTGTAGACAACGAAGCCTTCATTGCTCAGCGCGACGCTGGCGATTCCGAGTCCCTCGCAAAGAGCGGCCTTTGCGTCGACGTCGGCAGCATCTGTGTTGCGCGACTCTGCGATCAACGCTGCGATTTGCGCATCGACGATTTTTCCTTGCCTAAGTAGCGGTGTGGTGGCCTGTGTCCACGCTTCGGGCGGACATCCTTTCTGCTCCGGGTTCAAGGGAATGAATGGGTTGATCTCCGCCGGATAGATACGGCACACCAGCGGCCGGCTTTCGTATACGCCGCACCGCATATCTTCCTTGAGGTTCGGACACGGACCATCGAACGCGGCGACAATCACCGCCACGACCCGTATCGGTAGAGAGCCGCTTGAGGCGGGAAACGAGCGCCGGCGTTTGTGTGCCGCCACCAAATTATCGTCCGCAGGCTCTTCGGGCCACGGGATAGCCTCGAGAAATAGCTGAACGTGGTGACCCCGTTTTAGCCAGGTGATTGCTTCAGCCACCGTCAACGGTAACCGAAGGTTGTGACAACACTTGCCGCACATTGTGCAGTCGAAGTCGATATCCATTCGTCAAGCTCCTCTGCCCGTTGGGCCATCCAGTTGTGCCCGCCTTCGTCTCGATAGCCTGGAAACGAACGAGCTATCGCTATAAGACAGGGCGTTGGACTTAGTCGGAGCATAGGCGCAATTCTTACAGCGGGGGCGGATAATAATTTTCTCGCGGTGGATAAGACGTTAGCGCAGGGGGATGGTGAGGAATTCCAGGAGATGGTCCGCAAAGGTGAGTCATTCCAGGAGTCAGGACGATCCGCTGCGAGCGTGACGACGCAATTAGGTGAGGATTTCCAGGAAGTCCACATCAGACCCGCCGACGGTGATGGTTGAGCACGACGGCGCAGCACCGCATGAATGCGCGCGAGCAGTTCCTGCGGCATGAACGGTTTGCCGAGATAGTCGTCGGCCCCGCGTTGCAGGCCGATCACGCGGTCCACGCCGTCTGCGCGCCCTCTATACTGCGCAGCAACAGCTCGCATCGGATAGTCTTTAGCGACAGGTCAATCTCGTAACCTGGTACAAGGTGCTGGGTGCTGGGTGCTGGGTGGTGGATGGGCGTGAGGCCGACCGTCGATAGGTGAGAACATTCGGGAACGCGCGTGGTGAGAATCCTGCTACCTGTCGACGCACTTCAAACTCAAAGGTGAGGATATTCGGGATGACACCCAACGTATTCGGCGACGAGATCAAGGCGGCGCTCGCCCCGCACGCCGATGCCCAGCGCGCGCTCGCGATGCGCGCTTATATGCGCAACCACTTCGAGTTCATCGGCGTGCCGACGCCGCTGCGGCGGCAAGCGATATTGCCGGTCTTCAAGCGGCTGCCGGTCGAGAGCGCGGAGCACCTGCTGGCATGCGCACACGTCTTATGGTCCATGCCGCAACGAGAGTACCAAAGGTTCGGCGTATCGCGATGATTCATCAACTCGGCTGGCGCGAGCATACCGCGCACGAGACGTTGTCTCACCGCTCACATTGCGTGAGGCCGCGAAGCATCTTCCGTCGATTCGCTGACGGTTTGTTCGTCGCGCGTGGCGTGCTATGTCGGTTTGCCTACGGCGTCGCCTTTCCTTGCCTTGATATTGGTTTATCAGCATTTAGTCATCGCTCGGTAACATGCGCCCGGAATAATCGTACGCGTTGCACGCATGACCAGATTTCGTAAAAAAACGCGCTGCCCCGCGAGAGGGCCGACGCACCAGGCCACACCCCCGGGGGTTCCACATGACTATCCGTCATCGCATCACGCTATTGGTTATCTTGATGTTCGTCGCCCTGTCGGCGATCGGGGCCTACGCCGTCTATCAGACGCGCGGCAGCGCGGCCGAAGTGCGGCAGGTGACGGAGGGCGTCGTGCCCAGCGCACTCGCGTCCGCCGACCTCGTGTCGCAAGTCAAAGACGTGCAACTCGCCACGATGACGCTGGTCTACGCGCCGGACGACAACATGGTCGCCCAGGCACAGGACGAACTGAAGAAGAAAAAAGTCTCGCTGCAACAGGCGCTCGCGCTGCAAGCGAAAGACGCCGCCAGCCACGCGCAAAAAGGCCTGGTGCTGCAAGCCAATGACAGCCTGGAAAACTACTTCTCCGCAATCGCCGAGACGGCGAAGATGAAGGCCGCGGGCAAGAACGAACTCGCGCAAGCCTATCTGTTTGCCAACGTCGCGCAGTATCGCGACGAACTCGAAGGCATCGTCGAAACCTTGCGCGTCGAGAAGAACCGCGAGAAAGACGAAGCGATTACCACGCTGAACGCAAGATTGGCCACCACCACGACGGCGATCGCCATCGTCACCGGCATCGCGATCATTCTGCTGACCTCGATCGGCTCGCTGCTCTACCGCCAGATCACTCGCCCGCTCAGCCGCATGCAGGCGATGATGAGCGAGATCGCCTCGAGCCAGGATTTCACGCGGCGCGTGCCGGTGGGCCGGTTGGATGAGATCGGCCACTCGATCGTCGCCTTCAACGGGATGATCGAAAAGATTCAGGAAAGCTCGACACAACTCAAACAGAAGACCGCCGACATTCAGGCGATGTTGCAGAACATGCAGCAGGGTATTCTGACGGTGATCGATGGCGCCGTGGTTCACGCGGAGTACTCGGCGTATCTGGAAGACATCTTCGAAACGAAGGACATCGCCGGCCGCAGCCTCATGGACCTGGTGTTTTCAGACACCGATCTCGGCTCGGACGTCCTCTCGCAAGTCGATGCGGCAACGCATGCGTGCCTCGGCGAAGACTGCATCAACTTCGCGTTCAATCAGCATCTGCTGGTGGGCGAGATTTCGAAGCGAATGGCCGATGGCCGCGTGAAAATTCTCGACCTGAGCTGGTCGGCGATCACCGACGAAAACGACGTCATCGTGCGCCTAATGCTGTGCGTGCGCGACGTTACCGAGTTGCGCAAGCTTGCTGCCGAAGCCAGCGAACAACGTCGGCGCCTCGACATGATCGGCGAGATTCTCGCGGTCAGCGAAGAGAAGTTCCATCACTTCATCGAAAGCTCCGCTGGGTTTGTCAGCGAGAACGAACGGATCATTCGCAAGCATTCGGAAGCGGACCACGCGGCGATCGCCGAGCTGTTCCGCAATATGCACACGATCAAGGGCAACGCGCGGACCTATAACCTCCAGCATTTGACCAACGTCGTCCACGAAACGGAGCAGAGCTATCACGAACTGCGCCAGCCGGACGCGGACCGTTCGTGGGATCAGGAACATCTGATGCAGGAACTGACGCGCGTTCGCGAAGCCATCGAGAGCTACGCGAAGATCAACGAACTGAGCCTCGGCCGCAAGGGCGCGAACCGCACGAGCAATGCAGGCGACGCTGGCCGCTACGTGATAGTCGAGAAGGAACACATCCAGCAGACCCTGCGATTGCTCGATGCAGCCAATCCGGGCGAGCTGCATGAGTTGCAGGCAATGCGCGATGCAATGCGCCAGAACTTGTCCGCACTGGGCAGCGAAAGCGTGCGCGATGCGCTGTCCGGCGTGCTCGACTCACTGCCGTCGCTCGCGCATGAATTGGGCAAGCAGGCGCCGAACGTGCGTATCGACGACAACGGCTATCGCTTGCGTGCTCAGGCAGGCGGCACGTTGAACAATGTGTTCATGCATCTGCTGCGCAATTCGATGGACCACGGCATCGAAACCGCCGAGGCGCGTACTGCGCAAGGCAAGACGCCGGCCGGCACGATCGATATCGAAGTCGGCGTGGACAGCGGCGCGCTGCAGATCACGCTCAGCGACGACGGCCGTGGCCTCGCGCTCGAACGGATTCGCGGCATCGCCATCGAGCGCGGCTGGGTCGGTCGCGACGAATCGCTCAGCGACGAAGCCATTGCCGATTTCATTTTCCGGCCGGGTTTCTCGACGGCGGAAACGGTCACGGAAGTATCGGGTCGCGGTGTCGGCATGGATGCCGTGCGCGACTTCCTTAAGCGCGAGAACGGCAGCATCGAATTGCGCTTCACCGACGATCACAAGGGCGCATCGTTCCGCCAGTTCCAGACGATCGTTTGCCTGCCGGACAACGTCGCTGTCGATACCTTAGGTGTGCGTGCGCGTGGCGACGCAGGCGAACTGCGACTCGACGCGATGGCTGATTGAGCTTTTTGATGGATTTCGGAAGGATCGGTTGTGATTCAACAGTATCTGATAGCCGCGGTAGCAGGCAGCGCAATCACTGCGCTGCTGGCATTCGCCGCGCACAAGTTGCAAAGCAGACAGACCGTCGCCCGGTTGCGCGCTGAAAGCGAAGCGCGCATCAACACGCTGCTGTCCGAGCATGCGGGTCATGTCGAAACGCTCCGTGAGCGCGAGCAGTCGGCGCTCGACCTGGAGGCGTCGCTCGCGCAGTTGCGCGAAGAGGTGGCGCAGCAAGCGGCCGCCTCTGAAGATCTGCGGGCAGCGTTGAAAGCCGCCGACGACGACAAAGATCAGTGGACGCATCACGCGCAACAGATCGCAAGCGAAGCCGCGCGTCTGAAGAGTCTCGGCGCGACGTTCGAACGCTGGCACGAGCAGATGATTTCGCTGATGACGCAGAACCACGACATGCACACAAAAAATCAGGAGCTTTCGTCGATTGTCCGGCACGTGGTGATCGTTTCGCTGAACGCGTCGATCGAAGCCGCAAGAGCGGGTACGGCGGGACGCGGTTTTGCGGTGGTGGCGAGCGAGGTTCGCGAGCTCGCGGCGCGCTCCGAGGAATTGTCGAAGAGCTACCGCGACAGCCTGCACCGCAATGACCTGACCACGACTTCGACGTTTCAGGACATCCAGGCGGGCGGCAAGATGATCGCTGCTTCGCTGAGCAGCGTCGAGTCGCTGGTCAATCAGTTTCAGGCAAAGCTTCACCAGGTGCCGACGTGATCACCGGCCAGGCGAAGGAGAGCTTCGAACGCATTTTTCGCAAGGCGGCGCAGGCGCGCCTGCCGCTGCAATCGAGCGATACGTGCGAGATCGTGCCGATCGCGGAAGCCGGTACGGGCGCAACCCGTGACACCCAGGTCGTCGTGCTGACCATCTCGTCGATCGTGTTCAGACTGCTGCTGATTCTTCACTTCGATGAAAACGACAGCGCCCGCAATTACTTCCTGAAAGATGCCGCCGACCAATCTTTCCAGGAAGCGTTTCTGGAAATCTGCAATCTGTGCTGCGGCGCGATGAATCAGGAACTGCTGCACTATTTCCCGGACCTCGGCATGTCGACACCTTACGTGTTGAGCGCCCGTTGCCTGTCGTATTTGCAGGAATTGAAACCGGATTTTCTGTCTTCGTATTCGATCACCATCGACGGTTCAGTGCAGCTTGCCGCGACGGTGTGCGTCTGCGCGGATGCGCCGATCGACTTCATGGCGGATATGAGCGCGATCGAAGAAACCAGCGGAGAGCTGGAGCTGTTCTGATTGTTGTCATAGGAAAAAACATGTCGAAGATTCTCGTGGTGGACGATTCGAGCACGGTGCGCGATGAAGTGGCCGGCTTCCTGAAGAAGAACGGCCTGGACGTCGACACCGCCGTGGATGGCAAAGACGGTCTCGCCAAGCTGAAGGCCAGCCCCGGCATCAAACTGGTGATCAGCGACGTCAACATGCCGAACATGGACGGTCTGACGATGGTCGAAAAGATTCGCGGCGAACTCGCGAACCAGACCGTCAACGTCATCATGCTGACCACCGAAAGCAGCCCGGCGATGAAGGAGCGCGGCAAGGCGGCCGGCGTCAAAGGCTGGATCGTCAAGCCGTTCAAGGGCGACGCGGTGCTGGAAACGTTCCGCAAGCTGGCGAGCTAAGCGATACAAACGCGGCGGCGCAGGCCAAAGGTGAGATTTTTCGGGAGCTGATGCGTGGCGCGCTCAACTGGCTGATGAAAATCCGGTAGAGGGCGCAGGCAGCATCATCGTCGATGCGCAACCGTGAGCAACGCCGGTCGACACATCGTCTCTTACCTGGGTATGCAAAATACTCAAACGCGTTCAAAGGTGAGGGTTTGCGGGAATAGCCTGTCCTGACCCACCGGTGCCACGCCCAGCATGCCTTTGCCGCCTGACCCTAAGCCCCGGCGGTGAGCTTTTTCGGGAGTGGACCGATCCCCGCCTCGCGCCTTGCCCCGGCCGCTCCGTGCCAAAGGTGAGACTTTTCGGGAGTTGAGCCGTGCCATGTGCGAACGGTGCGGAGATACGACGCTGTGTTCGTGCCGCGCGGTGAGATGGAGATTGGCGTTGCCGGGCGCGGAGCGATGGTCGCGCCCGGCATGTGCTTGATCGGCTAGTCAGCCGAAAGGTGAGAGTTTTCGGGAGCAGCGAAACCGCGCCTCAGGCTTGCTTCGCGATCTCGCGAATGTCGGCCACGGGTGTTTGCCCGAACGCATCGCTGAAGACGTAATCCAGCAACTGGGTAGCGCATTGTTCAGGTGTCGAAAGTTGACCGTTGCGCTTAAGGTCTTCGAATTTTTCGCGCATCGGAAATTGCTCGGCGTCGCTGCCGCGAATCTGTGCCTGCATATTCGTATCGATGACGCCCGGTGCCAGGCTGCAAATACGCAGCGCGCGATTCGCATCGAGTGCGACGGCGCGCGCATGATGGTCGAGTGCGGCTTTGGTCGAGCAGTAGATGCTCCAGCCGGGGTATGCATTGCGCGCCGCGCCGCTCGAAATATGCACGATGCGCCGATCGCTGGCGTCGACGCTGGCCGCCGCGACGGCGCTCGCCAGCATCAGCGGCGTCGCGACGTTCAGACTTACCGCGCTGGCGATGGCCGCGGCGTCCTGCCCTTCGAGCGGACCGATCGGCTGCACCATGCCCGCGTTGTTGATGAGCAGCACGCTTTGCGCGCCGCTGACAAAGCCGCGCAGTGCGTCGCCCGCCAGCCATTGCGCGACACGCGCGGGGTCGGCCAGTTCCAGTTCGATCTCTTCGAGCAACGCCGCGAAGCGCTGTGCAAGCGTGGCGTGACGCGAGCGGGACAAGCCCAGCACCGCGACATTGCGCGCGAGCAGTTGTTCTGCGAGCGCAGCGCCGAGGCCGCGAGTATGGCCGGTGACGATCGCGCGGATCGGAGAGGAGGTGGTCATGTCGTTGTGATGGATGGCCTGGAGAAGCCGCCATTTTCTCATGCAGCATTGCATGCTTGCAGCGACGCCGCCAATCGGGCTTCCTTCAGGCGGAGCGAAAGCGCTCCCGATACTGCATCGGCGTCACGCCGATTCGCCTCGTGAAGACAATGCGCATCCGGTCAGCGGTGCCGAAACCGCAATCGTAAGCAATCGTCTTGAGCGCCGCACCGCTGCTTTCGAGCAACTTGCGCGCCGCATCCACGCGGGCGCGCTCGACGAACTCGTGCGGCGTGACGTTGGTCTCCTGCACGAACACGCGCGCGAAGTTTCGCGCGCTCATGCCCGCGACGTCGGCCAGTTGCTTCACAGTGAAACGCTCGCGAATCCGCTCCATCACATGCGCCTGCACCTTGGCCACCGGTGAGGTTTCATCGGCCGGCGCACTCAGGTAGGGACTGAACTGCGACTGGCCGCCTTGCCGTTGCGCGAACACCACCAGCCGCTTGGCGACAGCCAGCGCCGTGCGCGGCCCATGGTCCTCCGCCACCAGCGCAAGCGAGAGATCGATTCCCGCCGTGACGCCGGCCGACGTCACCAGTTGCCGGTCGCGCAGATAGATGCGATCGAAGTCGACGCGCGCTTGCGGAAATTGTGCTGCCAGTTGTGCCGCGTGCTGCCAGTGCGTCGTGACGTCGTGCGCGTCGAGCAGTCCGGCATGGCCGAGCGCGAAAGCGCCGGTGCAGATCGAGCCGTAGCGGTCGCACTGCATGGCGACCTTCGTTAGCCATTCCAGCAGCCGCGCATCGGGCGCGGCGTCCGGCAACGCGGGGCCGCCCGCGACCAATGCGAGGTTGAAGGGGCGGCGCGCCTGTTCGAACGTGGCGTCGGCAGTGAGCGTCATGCCGTTGGATGCGCGCAGCGGTCCCGGCTCCGCGCTCAGCAGCGTTACCTCATAGCGATCTTGCGGTGCAACGAACCGATTGGCTTCGGAGAAAACATCGACGGGACCGGCGACGTCGAGAGCCTGCACACCCGGAAAGATAGCGATCACGACGGTAGGCATCGAATGACTCCCTTTAACGATGAACCGGATCCGCAGGGCGCGGCAGTTGACGCCGTGCGTTTGGCAGTGTTCGGCGGTCCACCGCGATTGCCCGTGATAACGCGTTCGCCAATACTGAACTTCATCGACGCGTGGTTTGAGCAGCAGAAAAAGCGTCACGAACCAGCATACCAAACGCGCTTTCAACTCACCAGGACCGCGCGCCTTCTTTACCGCATCATTCACGGAGCACAGCACATGACCACGATCGCAGGCATTCAGATTCCCGACAGCATGATGGCGCGCGAGGCCACCCAGCTCGTGCGCGATACCGAAACCGAATTGCTCTACCATCATTCGCGGCGCGTGTTCCTGTTCGGCTCGCTGGCCGGCACGCGCAAACAGCTCAAGTACGATGCCGAGCTGCTGTACATCGGCGCGATGTTTCACGACATGGGACTTGTCGCGCCGTATAGCAGCGAACACGATCGCTTCGAAGTGGACGGCGCGAACGCGGCGCGTGATTTCCTGCGGCGCCACGGCATCGGCGAGGACGATATCGAACAGGTGTGGAATTCGATTGCGCTGCACACGACGCCGGGCATTCCGCAATATATGAAGCCGGTGGTCGCGCTGGTCACGGCGGGCGTCGAGATGGACGTGCTCGGCCTCGCCTACGACGAGTTCACCGAGCAACAGCGGCATGAGGTGATCCATGCGCATCCACGCGGCGCGCATTTCAAGGAAGGCATCATCGATGCGTTTGCGCATGGCACGATTCACAAACCGGAGACGACTTTCGGCAACGTGAAGGCGGACGTGCTGGCGCTGAAAGACCCGCATTATCATCGCGAGAATTTCTGCACGATGATTCTTGGCTCGGCGTGGAGGGATTAGGGGGTTAGCTGGGGGCCGCACCTATTTTCCGTGTCTGGCGTCAGAATAGACGCATTGCTCAACGACGCGGCGCCACGCCATGGTAATCAAAAACCTTCTACGAAGGCTCGACCTCACCACGCTTCAACTCTTTCTCGCCGTCTACGAAGAAGGCACGCTCACGCGTGCCGCCGAGCGCGAAGCGATTGCCGTGTCGGCCGCGAGCAAACGTCTGCTCGAACTCGAACAGGCGGTCGGCGCCACATTGTTCCGGCGCAACGCGCGTGGCATGACGCTGACGCCGGCCGGCGAAACGCTGCTGCATCATGCGCGCCGCGTGATGCGCGACATCGAAAATATCGGCATCGAACTGGCTGGGCACGCAAGCGGCGTGCGCGGCTACGTGCGCATGATGGCCAACCTGTCTGCGATTGTCGAATTCCTGCCGGAGGATTTACGCGCGTTCCAGTTGCAGCACGAGCGCGTCAAGCTCGATCTCGAAGAGCGGCCGAGCGGCGGCGTGGTCGAAGCCGTCGACGATAGCCTCGCCGACCTCGGCATCTGTTCCGGCGACGCCGACACGCGCGATCTGCACGTTACGCACTATCGGCACGACTCGCTGGTGCTCGTGATGCGCGACGATCATCCGTTGGCCGGCCGCAGCAGTATCGCCTTTGCTGAAACGCTGGACGGCGATCACGTCGGCCTGCACGCGGCCAGTTCGATCAACGCCCGCACGCATATGGCCGCGCGCCAGGCGGGCAAACACTTGCGTTTGCGCATCCACGTGCCGGGCTTCGACGCAGTGTGCCGGATGGTACAGGCTGGCATGGGCGTTGGCGTCTTGCCACTGAAGGTCTATCAGATCATGGGCCGTACGCTTGGCCTGATCGGCGTGCCGCTGGAAGACGCCTGGTCCGAACGCAACCTGCTGCTGATAGTGCGCGATGTCGAGGCGCTGTCGCCGGTGAGCCGGCTGCTGTTCGATCACCTGCGCTCAATCGAGGCGTCGGAAACCTTGCCGGCAGTGTCCAATCGCTGAGCGTTCGCCGTTCGCGAACGGCCGTTGGCGAATTGCGGTTGGACGCTACTGCGGCTTCGCTTCTAAGCTGTCT
Source organism: Paraburkholderia sp. SIMBA_030 (assembly GCF_046535245.1). NCBI lineage: Bacteria > Pseudomonadati > Pseudomonadota > Betaproteobacteria > Burkholderiales > Burkholderiaceae > Paraburkholderia > Paraburkholderia sp. SIMBA_030. The sequence continues at coordinate 14,360 of NZ_JAWRXB010000013.1, read as the reverse complement.
CTCAACACGAAACCAGCTTCGGAGACAGCATCATGGGTGGACCCCTTCAGGGTATCCGCGTAGTCGAGATCGGAACCCTCATCGCCGCGCCGTTCGCCGCGCGCCTCATGGCCGAGTTCGGCGCCGAAGTCATCAAGATCGAAGCCCCGGAGATGGGCGATCCCCTGCGCAAATGGCGCAAGCTGCATGAAGGCACCTCGCTCTGGTGGTATCTGCAGTCGCGCAACAAGAAATCCATCTGTGTGAATCTGAAGTCGGCGGACGGTATCGATATCGTCAAACGGCTCGCCGCCGACACCGACGTCGTGATCGAAAATCTCCGTCCTGGCGCGCTCGAAAAGCTCGGTCTCGGCTGGGACGTGCTGCACGCGATCAACCCCAAACTGACGATGGTGCGCATCTCCGGCTACGGCCAGTCCGGTCCTTATCGCGACCGGCCGGGCTTTGGCGCGATCGGTGAAGCGATGGGCGGCATCCGCTATACGACAGGCGAAATGGACGGCGCACCGGCGCGCGCCGGCGTGAGCCTCGGCGATTCGCTCGCTTCGCTGCACGGCGTGATCGGCGCGTTGATGTCGCTGCTGCGCGTGAAGACGGGGCAGGGCGAGGGCCAGGTCGTCGATGTCTCGCTGGTCGAGAGCGTGTTCAATCTGATGGAAAGCCTCGTGCCCGAATACGACTTGCTCGGTCACGTGCGCGAGCGCAGCGGCGGCGCGTTGCCGGGCATCGCACCATCGAACACCTATCCGACCGAAGACGATGGCTACGTCGTGATCGCCGGCAACAGCGATCCGATCTTCAAACGCCTGATGCATGTGATCGGCCGAGCCGATCTCGCCGACGATTCCGCTCTCGCTCGTAACGACGGCCGCGCAAAGCAATGCGCGCTGCTCGATCAGGCGATCACTGCGTGGACCTCGCATCATTCCACCGAGGACGTGCTGGCCGCGCTCGAACGCGCCGAAGTGCCCGCGGGACGCATCTATTCCGTCGCCGATATCGTTGCCGATCCGCACTACCAGGCGCGCGGCATGCTGCTGCAAGCTGACCTGCCCGGCGGCGCCTCGGTGAAGATGCCGGGCATCGTGCCCAAGCTGTCGGACACGCCGGGCGAAGTGCGCTGGCAAGGGCCGGCGCTGGGCGAGCATACCGAAAGCGTGCTGAGCGAACTTGGCTTCGGCGGCGGCGATACCGAGCGGCTGCGCCGCGAAGGAGCAGTGCAATGAACGCTTCCAGCTTCGACAAGCTGATCGTGCAGGAAGTCGCGCCGCGCGATGGCTTGCAGATCGAACCGACATGGGTCGAAACCGCAGACAAGATCGCGTTGATCAACGCGCTTTCGATCGCGGGGTTCACGCGCATCGAGGCGGGTTCGTTCGTGTCGCCGAAAGCGATTCCGGCACTGCGTGACGGCGAGGCCGTATTCCAGCAGATCGAGCGGCATCCGAACGTGATTTACGTCGGGCTGGTGCCGAACCTGAAGGGCGCCGAACGCGCGCTGGCGTCGCGCGCCGGTGAACTGAATCTGGTGATGTCGGCGAGTCAGACGCACAACCGCGCCAACCTGCGGATGAGCTGCGAGGCGTCGCTGATGGCTTTCGGCGATATCGTGAAGCTCGTCAAGGGTTCGTCGCAGGCCACGCTCAACGCGACTGTGGCGACCGCGTTCGGTTGTCCGTTCGAAGGCAAGATCGATGAAGACCGCGTGATCGGCATTGTCGATACTTATCGCGAGATGGGCATGCAGGGCGTCACGCTGGCCGATACGACCGGCATGGCGAATCCGCGCCAGGTCGCGCGGCTTGTCACGCGCGTGCTCGAACGTCTGCCCACTGCGGCGCTGACGCTGCACTTTCATGACACGCGCGGTCTTGGCCTCGCCAACGTGCTGGCCGCGTATGAGGCCGGCGCGCGCCGCTTCGACGCGGCGTTGGGCGGCCTCGGCGGCTGTCCGTTCGCGCCGGGCGCGTCCGGCAACATCTGCACGGAAGACCTCGTGAATATGTGCGACGAGATGGGCATTCCGACCGCGATCGATCTGGAGAAGCTGATTGCGTTGTCGCGCGGCTTGCCTGCTTTGCTCGGTCACGAGGTGCCAGGCCAACTGGCGAAAGCGGGCCGCAATTGCGATCTGCATCCCGTGCCGGAATACGTTCTGCAGATTTGATCTTCTTTTAACCGACTATACGACCGGGCGGCGCTGCCGAATCCGGCATTGGAGATAACCATGAGTGACCTCGGCGCAGTCGCAACCGGCAGCCGTCAGCACAGCGGACACGACGCCGCGGCAATCATCCGCAAAGTTGCGTGGCGGCTGATGCCGCTGATCATGATCTGCTATCTGTTTGCGTTTTTCGACCGTATCAATATCAGCTTCGCCAAGTTTCAGCTACAGAGCGACCTTGGGTTGTCCGATACCGCGTACGGCCTTGGCGCGAGTCTGTTCGTGATCGGCTATGTATTGTTCGAAGTACCGAGCAATCTGTTTCTGTACAAGGTCGGTGCGCGTCGCTGGATTGCCCGGATCATGATTTCATGGGGTTTGGCGACGGCGGCGATGATATTCGTCCATATCGAATGGCAGTTCTACGGGTTGCGATTTCTGATCGGCGCGATGGAAGCGGGCTTTGCGCCGGGCGTGCTGTATTACCTGACGCTGTGGTTTCCGCCGAGCTATCGCGGGCGCATCACGTCGATGCTGTTTCTCGCGTCCGCATTTTCAGGTCTGGTCGGTGCGCCGGTTGCGGGTCTGGTGATCGGGCATATGAACGGCGTGCTCGGCATGCCGGGCTGGCACTGGTTGTTTCTGCTCGGCGGGTTGCCTTGCGTGGCGCTCGGCATTCTCGTGCTGAAGCTGTTGAAGGATCGCATCGAGGATGCAGGATGGCTGTCGGCGGCGGAGAAATCGTATCTGTCGAGCCAGATCGCACAACAAAGCCGGCACCCCAGTAGTGGACATTCGTTGATGGGTGCAATTAGAACGCCCGGTTTCCTGACGCTTGGGCTCGTCTACTTCCTGATTCAGGTTGCGTCGTATGGACTCAACTTCTGGGCGCCGCATCTGATCCGCGTCGCCGGCACCGACAATCCGACGGTGATCGGCTTGCTCACGGCAGTGCCCTATATCGCCGGTGCGATCTGCATGATGGTTGTCGGCCGGATGTCGGATGCCACGGGCGAGAGGCGCAAGTTCGTCTGCGGTCTGCTCGTGATGGCGGCGGTCGGCTTCTTTGCCGCAGGCTTCTTCGATAAACAAACCGCGTTGCTGGTCGTTGCGCTGGCCGTGATGGGCGCGGGCGTCGTCGCTTCCATTCCGGCGTTCTGGGCGCTGCCGCCGAAACTCGTAACCGGCGCGGGCGCCGCAGGCGGGATCGCGCTGATCAATACGCTCGGGCAGATCGGCGGCATTGTGAGTCCGGTGATGGTCGGCCGCGTGCGCGACCTGACGGGCAGCACCACGCCGGCGCTGTATGTGATCGGCGCGATGAGCCTGGTCTGTGCGCTGATCGTGCTGTACGGTCTGCCGGAATCGTTGCGTCGGAAGGATGCGTCGCAATGATGCGTGTCTTCAGGTGAGCGAAAAGCCGTCGAGACTATTTTCTTCCCTCTGTCATTTCCAGTCAGCGTCCGCGACTAAGCCCATGAAACACCCGGCCGGTGTTCTTAAGAACCGGTCCGGGTGTTGTGTTCCCAGAGCAGGCGTGTGTGACGGATCCCACCGGAGCCAGCCGTTCTGAGTGCTTGAACGTCGCTTATGCCGCCCGCCTCGATGGCCGGCTATTCACGTAAAACTGGAGATGACATGAAATCGATTCGAACCATCATTCTGTGCGGACTGCTGCCGCTGGCGCTCGCAGCAGGTTCGGTGCAGGCACAGGGAATCGGGCGCGCCGGCACCTACGTCATGCCGCCGAACTACAGCATGATGATGGATAAGCTCACGCCCGAACAACGCACGCAGGCCATCGGCATTCAACAGAAGATGATGCAGATGGAAATGGAGTACCAGGACACGATGGCGCAGATGGAGATGAAACATGCGCACGAGATGATGGCGATGCAGAACCAGTTGCTCGATCTGTTCAAGGGGCACTGATTTCGCCGATGGTCGACTGAGGCTGCGTCTGGATCGGCGCAGCTTCGTCGTGAATCAGGTCGGACCGATGCATGCGCAACAGTTCCTTGCGACCCGCCGCCGCGGTAATCATCAGAATCGTCAGATACGCGTCGTCCAGATACCGCAGCAGCTTGACGACGACAAACCGGGGCGCGATCCCGACCGCGACGCCGCCAAACGCAAGAACCTAAACCTTCAGCGCCGAAGGAGCGCTCCCTTCCTGCGATTGCACTTGCAAAACCGCATCGCGTTTATCCAGCAAATGCTGCCGAAGAATCGCGCTCAACTTCTTTCCATCTCGCGCTTCAAGCGCCTTCAACATTTCATCATGATCATGAATCGCGCGATCCCACTTCGGGGTCTGAAAATTCGATCGAAACCGCAGCGCCTGCAACCGATGGTTCACCGAAATATAAATCTGCCGTAGCGCCGAATTACGCGCTGCTTCGTTGATCTTGTCGTGGATCGCCTGATTGCGACTGTAGTACCCGGCCAGATCGTTCTGTGTCCGGCACGCGAGCATCGCGTAATGCAACGCCTTGATCTCCGCAAGCTCAGCGGCCGTCATCCTCTCAGCCGCCAGCTCGCCGGAAAACGCCTCGAGTCCGCTCATCAACTCGAAGGTCTCGCGCATCTCCGCTTCCGACATCTTCGATACCGAGGCCCCGCGGTTCGGCGAAATCTCAATCAGCCCTTCGGCCGCCAGCACCTTTAACGCTTCGCGCAACGGCGTGCGCGAAATGCCCAGCGTCTCGCACAGTTCGCGTTCGTTCAGCTTCTTGCCCGGTTCCAGCGCGCCTTCGACGATAAAGCGGCGGATGTGCTCGACCACCGTGTCATGCAACCGCTGACGCTCCACTTTCGGCATCAGCGGAGGCGCGGCAATGCGTGCACCCAGATCCGAATTTTGCATGCAAAAGTCCTCAATATCGTGTTAGTCGGATTTTATCGGAAGCCAATCGATTAGTTAAGAGTGCGGGTAAACACGGGCATCAACGGACGATTTTTGCCTTGGGATCGTCGGTGATCGTCTGATATAGTTTTTTGCATGCAAAATTCAAACGGAGGAACCCAATGCTCAAGCTAGACTTTCATCCCGCTGGCCGCCATTTCCTGCAGATTCCGGGTCCGAGCCCGGTGCCCGACCGCATTCTCCGGGCGATGAGCTACCCGACTATCGACCACCGTGGCCCGGAGTTCGGCGAACTTGGCCTCAAAGTGCTCGACGGCATCAAGAAGATCTTCAAGACGCAGCAGCCGGTGGTGATCTATCCGGCGTCAGGCACCGGCGCGTGGGAAGCGGCGCTGTCGAACACGCTGAGCCCCGGCGACAACGTGCTGATGTTCGAAACCGGCCACTTTGCAACGCTGTGGAAAAAGATGGCCGAAAGCCTCGGATTGAAGCCGGAGTTCCTCGGTTTGCCCGGCATCGAAGGCTGGCGGCGCGGGGTTCAGCCGCAAATGATCGAGGAGCGTCTGCGCGCCGACACGCAGCACGCGATCAAAGCCGTCTGCGTGGTCCACAACGAAACCTCCACGGGCGTCACCTCCGATATCGCCGCCGTGCGCCACGCCATCGACGCCGCCGGTCACCCGGCGCTGTTGCTGGTCGACACGATTTCGGGTCTGGCCTGCGCCGATTATCGCCACGACGAATGGGGCGTCGATGTCACGGTGTCGGGTTCGCAAAAAGGCCTGATGCTGCCGCCGGGCATCAGCTTCAACGCGATTTCGCCGAAGGCGTTTGCCGCCAGCAAGCAGGCCAAACTGCCGCGCAGCTTCTGGGACTGGAGCGAGATCGTCGAGATGAACAAGAGCGGCTACTGGCCCTACACGCCGAACACGAATCTGCTGTACGGGCTTTCCGAAGCGCTCGAGATGATTCTCGGCGAAGGGCTCGACAACGTGTTCGCCCGCCACGAGCGTCTCGCCGAAGCAACCCGCCGCGCGGTGCGCGCGTGGGGGCTGGAGATTCAATGCGCCGATCCGGCCGTGTATAGCCCGGTGCTCACCGGCGTGATGACGCCCGACGGCGTCGATGCCGACGCGGTCCGCAAGGTCATCTATGAACGTTTTGACATGTCGCTCGGCACGGGCCTCGGCAAGATGAAAGGCCGCATGTTCCGCATCGGCCACCTCGGCGATTGCAACGATCTGATGCTGCTGGCAACGCTGGCCGGCTGCGAAATGGGCCTGAAGATCGCGGGCGTGCCGCTCAAGGAAAGCGGCTTGCCGGCCGCTATGGAATGGTTGAGCAAGCCGGCGCACGCATCGGGCCTGAAAGCGGCGGCTTGAGCACAGTAGCGCATCCGCGCAACAAGCAACTCGCAGCAAGGGAAAACGGGGCGTGCTTCGCTCACGAAGCCGCGCACAGAACGCGGCCCAAACAACTTGCGATGATCCCGCGGCGCACGCCGCTGACGGGACGACGACGCAGCGCGCCATTCCAGGCGCGCCGTCGACAGACAGCAATGGAGAGAGACGATGAAACGGTTTCGTGTGACCAGTGCGACCAGTATCGTTCTAGTGATGCTATGCGTCATGTATTTCATCACTTACCTCGACCGCGTCAACGTCAGCACCGCGGCCGCTGGTTTCGGCAAGGAATTCCACCTCTCACATACGGAAGTCGGTCTGGTGTTCTCGGCATTCGCGTATCCGTATCTGATTTTTCAGATCATCGGTGGCTGGGTTAGCGATCGCTTCGGCGCCAAACGCACGCTGATTTTCTGCGGTGCGATCTGGGGCCTCGCCACCTTGCTGACCGGTCTGGCCGGTGGCTTGATTTCGTTGCTGGCTGCGCGGGTGTTGCTCGGCTTCGGTGAAGGCGCGACTTTCCCGGCGGCCACCTCCGCAATGGCGCGCTGGGTTGCGAAAGAACAACGCGGCTTAGCGCAGGGCATCACGCATGCGGCATCGCGTATCGGCAATGCGGTTGCGCCCGGTCTGATCGTGCTGGTGATGGCGACGTGGGGCTGGCGCGAATCGTTCTATATCTGCGGCGTGTTCAGCTTGCTGTGGGTCGCGGTGTGGTCGTTCACGTTCACCGAACATCCGAAGGATCATCCGCGTATCACGACCGAAGAACTCGAGGTTTTGCCCGCGCCGAAGCCGAAAGCCGCAGGCGTGCCGTGGAAAGCACTGTTTCGCCGCATGGCGCCGGTCACGATCGTCTACTTCTGCTACGGCTGGACCTTGTGGCTGTTCCTCAGCTGGATTCCGCAGTACTTCCTGCACAGCTATCACCTGCAACTGCAGAAGTCGGCGATCTTCGCTTCTGCGGTGTTCTTTGCCGGCGTACTCGGCGATACGCTCGGCGGCGTCGTCACCGACTGGATCTTCGCGCGCACCAGGAGTCTGAAGCGCGCGCGCAGCTGGATGGTGTCGGTGTGCATGATGTTCTGCCTGATCTCGCTCGTGCCGCTGATGTTCACGCACAGCCTGTATCTATCGATGGCGTGCCTTGCGTCCGGCTTCTTCTTCGCCGAAATGACGATTGGTCCGATGTGGGCGATTCCGATGGACATCGCGCCGGAATACTCGGGCACCGCGAGCGGCATGATGAACACCGGTTCGGCATTGGCCGCGATCATCTCGCCGGTGGCCGGCGGCTTTCTGATTGACTACTTCGGCAGTTGGGAATTGCCGTTCGTCGGCAGCATGCTGTTGATGGCGATCGGCGTGGTGCTCGCGTTCCGCATGCAGCCGGACAGCAAGTTCGCTGTCGACGATACCGAAAAAGCGCACAGGGCCACGCGCTTGGGTGTGTAAGCGGACTGCGCTGCGCTCTTTGTTCGCCCTCATCAAGCCGACAGCCAACATCCTGCCTTCACTCAGGCCGATGATATGACGAATGCCACCTCCGCTGTTCTCGTCAAGCCGATCCATCTGGTGCGCCCCGGAGGAAGTCGCCATGGGGGACCGTCCGCCGCGCGCGTGACGACGCCGCTCGCGCAGCATCTGCGCAAGTCGTTACGCGGCGACGTGCTATTCGATGCAGCGAGCCGCGGCCGTTACGCGACCGATGCGTCGATCTACCAGATCACACCGATCGGCGTAGTGGTGCCGCGCGATCAGGACGATTTGCGCATGGCGCTGGAAATCGCGCGCAGCGAGAAAGTGCCACTGCTCGCGCGCGGGGCGGGCACGAGCCAATGCGGCCAGACGGTCGGCGAAGCGCTGGTGATCGACACCAGCAAGTGGCTGAACAACATCGTCGCTTTCGATGCCGATGCGCAAACGGTGACGGTCGAACCAGGTGTCGTGCTGGACCATCTGAACGCTTGGCTGAAGCCGCACGGACTCTGGTTTCCAGTCGATGTCTCGACGGCCGCGCAATGCACGATCGGTGGGATGGCGGGCAACAATTCGTGCGGCTCGCGTTCGATCGAATACGGCAACATGGTGCACAACGTCGAGGCGATCGACGCGATTCTCGCCGACGGCAGCGAAGCGCGTTTTGCATCGTTGCGCGACGCGCCGCAAGGCGCGCGCTTGCAGCAGATTCTCGAAGGCGTGAAGCAGATTGCCGAGCGCGAGCGTGACGAGATCGTCGCGCGCGTGCCGAAGGTGTTGCGCCGCGTGGCGGGCTACAACATCGACGTGTTCGATTGCCAGAATCCACGCGCCTATACCGATGACGGCATCGCGAACCTTGCGCATCTGCTGGTCGGTTCGGAAGGCACGCTCGCGTTCAGCCGGCAATTGACGCTGAAGCTCGCGCCGCTGCCCGCGCACAAAACGCTTGGCGTGGTCAACTTCCCGACCTTCTGGCAGGCGATGGACCTGACGCAACACATCGTCAAGCTGACGCCGGTGGCAGTGGAGCTGGTCGATCGCACGATGATCGATCTGGCGACGAGCAATCCCGCGTTCCGGCCGGTGATCGAAAGGGCGCTGGTGGGCCGGCCGCAAGCGATCCTGCTGGTTGAATTCGCGGGCGAGAACCGCGATGCGCAACGCGCGTCGCTCAAGCAACTGAGCGAACTGATGGCCGACCTCGGGTTGCCGGATTCGGTCGTCGAGATGCCTGACGCGAATGAACAGAAAGCGTTGTGGGAAGTCCGCAAAGCCGGACTGAACATCATGATGAGCATGAAGGGCGACGGCAAGCCGGTCTCCTTCATCGAAGATTGCGCGGTGCCGCTCGAACATCTGGCGGAATACACGAGCCGCCTGACCGAAGTGTTTCACCGCAACGGTACGGAAGGCACGTGGTACGCGCATGCGAGCGTCGGCACGCTGCACGTGCGGCCGATTCTCGATATGCGGCGCGACGGCGCGGCAAAGATGCGCGCGATCGCCGAAGAAGCAGCGGCGCTGGTGCGCGAATACAAGGGCGCGTATTCAGGCGAACACGGCGACGGCTTGTGCCGTGGCGAATGGGTCGCGTGGCAATATGGACCTCGTTTGAACCAGGCGTTCAACGAGATCAAGACGCTATTCGATCCGGACAATCGCTTCAATCCCGACAAGATCGTGCGTCCGCCGAAAATGGACGACGCGCGCAATTTCCGCTTTGCGCCAGGCTATCAAGCGCATCGGATCGAGACTGCGCTCGACTGGTCCGCATGGAACGTCGAACGCGATCCGCTGACGGGACAAGAGACACCGCAGGGCAGCGGCAACGATCTGTCCGGCGGTCTCGCGAAGGCTGTCGAGATGTGCAACAACAACGGCCATTGCCGCAAGTTCGACGCGGGCACGATGTGCCCGAGTTATCGCGTGACGAAAGACGAACAGCACGTGACGCGCGGACGTGCGAACACGTTGCGTCTGGCGATCTCGGGGCAACTTGGCGAAGCAGGGCTCGCCAGTGACGACGTCAAGGACACGCTCGATCTGTGCGTGTCGTGCAAGGGCTGCAAGCGCGATTGCCCGACTGGCGTCGACATGGCGAAGTTCAAGATCGAGGCGCGGGCAGCGCGCGTGAAGCAGCATGGCTTGAGCGTGCGCGACAGGCTGGTGGCATTCATGCCGCGCTATGCGGGAATGGCGAGCCGTATGCCTGGCGCGATGGCGCTGGCAGACAACGTGCCGGTCTTGTCGGCGTGGTTCAAGCGGTCGGTGGGTTTTGCGCCTGAACGCACGCTGCCGCGTTTCAAAAAGTCGTTTCTGTCGACAGCGAAGCCAGGCAAGCCGGCTGCTGGCGGGGCGTTGAAAGAAGTGCTGTTGTTCGTCGACACGTTCAACAACAATATGGAGCCGGAAAACGCGCGCGCGGCGCAGCGCGTGCTGGAGGCGGCCGGCTACACGGTGCATTTCAATACGCGACAAGGCGAGCGGCCAGTGTGTTGCGGCCGGACGTTCCTTGCCGCGGGTTTGGTCGATGAAGCGAAGCAGGAAGCGCGGCGCATGCTCGACCTGTTCAAGCCGTTTGTGGCGCGTGGCGTGCCGATTGTCGGTTTGGAGCCGTCGTGTTTGCTGTCGTTACGTGACGAGTTCTTGCATTACGGCTTTGGTGAAGAAGCGCAGCAGCTATCGAAGCAGGCATTTCTATTCGAAGAATTTCTGGTGCGCGAGGAAAAGGCCGGGCGTTTGCAGCTCGCGTTGAAGCCCTTGGCAAAGGCGCAAGCGCTCGTACACGGCCACTGCCATCAGAAAGCCTTCGACGCGTTCACCCCCGTGCAAACCGTGCTGAAATGGATCCCTGACCTGAAGGTATCGACGGTCGAGTCGTCCTGCTGCGGCATGGCGGGCAGCTTCGGTTACGAAGCTGAGCACTACGCAACGTCGCAGGCGATGGCGGAATTGTCGTTGCTGCCGGCAGTGCGCAAGATCGACGGCAATACGCTGATGGTCGCCGACGGTACCAGTTGCCGTCACCAGATTCACGACGGCGCGGGCGTTGAAGCGATTCACGTGGCGCGCGTGCTGGCGATGGCGCTTGAATAAGGGCGCGGCGGCGGCGAAAGTGGCTAATCCACGCCAACCGCCTGCCGGTATGCAGTCGGCGCCACGCCGACGCTTTCGCGAAACCGGTGGCTGAAGTGGCTGGCGTTCGCGTACCCGCAACGCTCGGCGACTTGCGTGAGCGGCAGCGACGTGGTGCGCAGCAACGTGCGCGCGCGTTCAAGCCGCTGTTGCGCGATCCATGCAGCGGGTGGTAGTCCGAACGATGTGCGGAACATCCGCGCGAGGTGAAATTCCGACAGCGTTGCCACGCTGGCCAGCTCACCGAGCGTGAGCGATTCCGTCAAGTGACTCTCGATATAGTCGCGCAAGCGCCGCCGCGTGGCGACCGACAAACCGCCCTTGAGCGACGCATCGGTCCGGCGCACGCCTTGCGCGCGCAGCAGCAAGCTCAACACCTGGTGCGCGGTTTCGTTGGTGCGCAGCAGACTATCGGGGTCCTGCCAGCTTTCGTTGACAAGCGATTGACACAGCGTGGCGATACGAGCGTCTTCGAAATAGGTGCGATCGGCGAGCGTCAGTTCTCGAGGTTCGCGATCCAGTTCCTGCACGGCACGCTGCGTGAAATGCTCGGGCAGAAAGTACAGGTGCATGAAGTGCATGTGACCGCGTACCCACCAGCGCGATTCGTGGTCGCCGGGTAGTGCGCAAAGCCGCGCGGGCGCGCCGTAGCGGCCGGGCAATTTCTGCCGCTCCGTGCGATAACCGCCGTCCAGATAACACGACAGCGTGTGATGGCCGGGCTGGTCATAGACCGTTTCAGCTTCTTCGGTATCGCGTGTCCAGAGCGCGATTGCCAATTGATCGCCGAGCCACGCAAACCGTTCGAGATTTGCGTTGGCGTCGCGCAGTGTGTGACATACCGACTGCAGGCCAAACGGCGTGTCGGCGGAATCCATCACGGGAGCGGGAGGCGTGGCGTTCACGGGGCGAGCGGATGCTGTCGGGTCAATGAGTAAGCGCCAGTATACGGCGAGCCTTTAGCAGCGGCTTGCCGCTACGAAAAAATGCGCAATCCTGGACAAGTGCCACCGCCCGTGCCACAGCATAGTCGAGTCCCTGATTTCACTGCTGCCGGGTTTGCCATGAATATGTTGCTCTATGCCGCCACCGTTCTGATCTGGGGCACCACCTGGATCGCGATCAAATGGCAACTGGGGGTCGTGCCGCCACCGGTATCGATCGCGTGGCGTTTCTGGATAGCGGCGCTGGTGCTATTCGTGCTGCTGCGCCTGATGCGCAGACCGATCTGGCCGCCGCGCGCCGCATGGCGCTTCCTGGTTGCGCAGGGGCTGGCGCTGTTTTGCGCCAACTTCCTGTGCTTTTACTACGCCGAACAGGTTGTGCCGAGCGGACTCGTGGCGGTGGTCTTTTCGATTGCGCCGCTCCTGAACTCGATCAACGGCCGTCTTTTCATGGGCCGCCCATTGCAGCCGACCGCGATTGCCGGTGCGCTGCTGGGCCTCGTCGGCATCGTGTGCCTGTTTGTCCAGCAGATGGCGGGACACCTTGCCGACCATGCTGCGTGGTTGGGTCTCGCGATCGCGTTCCTTGGAACATTGTGCTTCTCGACCGGCAATCTGCTGTCGAGCCGGATGCAATCGATGGGCTTGCATCCGTTCGCTACGAATAGCTGGGCAATGCTGATCGGCGCTAGTGTGTTGACGGCAGGCAGCGCGCTGGCCGGCTTTTCCTTCGCCATCGAGCCGTCCGCACGTTATCTCGGCGCGCTCGTTTATCTGGCGATATTCGGCTCGGTGATCGGCTTTACGGCGTACCTGATGCTGGTCGGGCGGATGGGGCCGGAACGGGCCGCTTACTGCACCGTCCTGTTTCCGATTGTGGCGCTGGCCGTGTCAACGGTGTTCGAGGGCTACCGATGGTCCGTGTTGGCGGTGGTCGGCCTCGTGCTGGTGGTGGCAGGCAATCTGGTGGCGTTCGATTTGACGCGGCGCATTTTTGTGCGGCGGGTGCGGGTTTCCTGAGCGGCATCTGCCGCTCAGGCGGGGTGGGCACTACGCCGTGCACGCCGCGCTCGCGCAGTTGCATTCTCAGATCCCGTTCCAGATTGCGTACCGCCTGGCCTCGGCGAACATATCAACGAAGGACTCGCGGCGTTTTCCGCGCGACGGCCACCGGTGTTTGATGGAAAGCGAGCCATATGTCTGCCGGACTGAGCGATGCCGTTCGAAGTTCATCGCTCAAGGGACGGTGATGATCGGAATGGTCCCGTACGCACCAGTGGGTTTTTAAGGTGAGCGTTTTCGGGAGCGACGGATCAAGGGAAGAAACTGCCGGTGAGCTTTTTCGGGAGCTAAGGAAACCGCAGGCACACCAACCGTCGCTCACGAAGCGCGGCAAAGCCCGGGTTCAGGCAGGCAACTGCCGCGCAGCACTGACGTCTTCGCGCCCGTTCGCCGTAAACCTGCAATGAAACTATTGTCTAAACCGAGCTTCAAAGCGTCCCAAGATCTCAAACTCAACCGCTCAAGAATTTCATCCAACCTGGGCGTCGCGTTGAAGTACAAGGCGTTCCATAAGACGTCCGCGTCAAGATGATTTTCGTTGTCGCCGTTTATCAAAAGCTCTTTAAGCAAATCAATGCCCGCGCTTGCCAAAATCTCCTTTCTATGGGTAGCCTCCAGGAGGCCACACCTGACGTTGATGCATAGAAAGTCGAGTCGATTACTGCACGCTTCCACACGCTAGGGCTTCGGCCGAACTGCCCGCCGCATACGTGCGGAAGCGCTGCATTCGGCGTGAAGTCGTCGAGGCTAGAAACGATTAATTGTCGCTGGTAGTCAATTTCGGGGAAGGAGGACATGTCTACCTCATTATCGCGGCCGGTTGCGACAAGATTGCCGCTCGCGCTGGTCTTGCCGGCAAGCACCAGCCGGCCGTTTGATTGCAGCGTCAGGTCGCCCGCCTGCGCGGCGATCACGCCCCGGTTCGAAACACCTACACCGTACTCGTTGCCAGCCAGAAAAATACGCCCACTGTACATTCCGCCCAGCTGGCTTACGTCGATCGACACGGCCGGTGCCGGACCATTGCCCGCAATCGGCGTGGCCGCCAGCGAGTCATGATCGATCTGGTTCGCACCGGTGATAACGTTCAGGTTCTTCCCGGCGTAGATCGCCGCATTGACCTGCACCGCGCGAGCGAGCAGATCAACCTGATCGACAGCCGAACCGTCTAGCCCCGCGCCCTGCACGGTGATGTTGCCGCCGGTCACATTGAAGCCCGCGAGTGACCCATCGGGTGCGAAGTTCGGTGAACCGGTCGTCAGGATCGCGCGCGAGGTGTTGATGAAGCCACCGCCGTTCACGCT
>NZ_JAWRXB010000862.1:0-261 GCF_046535245.1 Paraburkholderia sp. SIMBA_030 | reverse complement strand
CGCGCCACGTGTCGGCGAGCCAGCCGCCGAACAGTTCGCCGATGAAGCCGCACAGGAAGATCACGAAGGTCGCGCCGCCCATCTGCTTGAGATCGAAGCCGTGCGCCTTGTGCAGATAGCTGGGCATCCACGTCATCAGGCCGTAGAACACGCTGTTGTAGCAGGCCCAGCTCGCGAACATGCAGAGCACCGAACGGTCGGCCAGCACGGCGCGCAGCGGCAGACGCTCGCGCGGCGCGTGTGCGCCCGTGCGTGCGCCCG
>NZ_JAWRXB010000861.1:0-261 GCF_046535245.1 Paraburkholderia sp. SIMBA_030 | reverse complement strand
CATTGGTCGCCAGCTCGTGGACGACAAGCGACAGCGGCAGCGCAAGATCGGGTGATAGAACGATCTTCGGCCCACTCCTGGAGATGCGCGAGGCCTCAGAAGCGTGAGCGCGCAGGGCCGCGTCGAGGACAGCATCGACCGTTGATGCGGCACCCTCCTTCGACAGCAGAAGGTCGTACGTTCCAGCCAGGGCGGTCAGCCGCTCCGAAAAGGAATGATATCGTTCCGGATCGCCCTTCGCGAAGGTCTGTCGGGCAATCG
>NZ_JAWRXB010000860.1:0-261 GCF_046535245.1 Paraburkholderia sp. SIMBA_030 | reverse complement strand
CAGATAATCGCTGATTTCCGTATCCCTGCTCATCTGTACCTTAGTTCCATCCGCAGAATAAATATAATTCAGAGAAGCTGCGGGAGATGCTCCCGTTATTGCAGACGGAAGATTCAGGAAGTTAAAAGCAATTTTCGTGATTCCTTTATCTAAATGACTGATCATATTACCATTCGGGTCATAAGTAATCTGTTTTCCTATACCTTGTGGCAGAGGATATCCACTCAGAGCATTTCCCTGTCCCATCTCTTCAATATAATC
>NZ_JAWRXB010000859.1:0-261 GCF_046535245.1 Paraburkholderia sp. SIMBA_030 | reverse complement strand
ATCCGATAAGAGGCATGACACCCTGAGCGATACCAAAGTAAAGCGCAGCATAGATAGCCAAGCGCAGTACATATTGATGACTGTATTTTTGAGCCTTAGCACCCAACCCTATTGACACTGCAAACGCATCCATTGCTAAAGCAATAGCGAGTAAAATTACTTCAACCATTTGATTTCCACAGATTATAATTATTAGGTAATAGTAACGCTAACAAATGAGTTTCACGTGAAACAAAAATACCGCCTTGAATATCAAAGCGG
>NZ_JAWRXB010000858.1:0-261 GCF_046535245.1 Paraburkholderia sp. SIMBA_030 | reverse complement strand
GCTTGCGCCATTGAGATCGCGCTACGCGTGAGTTAACCGATAGCGCAAAACGGCTAATCGCAAGACACGGCTGAACCTGACCAGCCTTGGCGCGGATTCCTCGCGTTTTGGCGATGCTCTACGACACAATTGATCTCGCTTGAAACCGAGAGATCATCACCATAATCCAATAATAAAGTGATGCCATGAATCTGAACGAGCCCATCAATGCGCAACGCGTCGGCCAGGCGGTCGGCAAATACCGCTGGACGATCTGTGCAC
>NZ_JAWRXB010000857.1:0-261 GCF_046535245.1 Paraburkholderia sp. SIMBA_030 | reverse complement strand
AAGGCGACCGCAACCAACGCATCAAGCTCGCCGCAGCCCCTTGGGGCCTGGAGAAGCTGGCCCGCCGCTCACTGAAGCACGGGTTGTGGCTGGCCATCGGCCTGCTCACCGGCCTGACCTTCGTTGGCTACTTCACCCCGATCAAGCCCCTGGCGGCGGAGCTGTTCACCCTGCAACTGGGCGGCGTCGCGCTGTTCTGGGTGCTGTTCTTCACCGCCGCCACCTACATCAATGCCGGTCTGTTGCGCGAAGCGGTCTGCC
>NZ_JAWRXB010000856.1:0-261 GCF_046535245.1 Paraburkholderia sp. SIMBA_030 | reverse complement strand
ACTTTCAATTGCGAATACTCTTCCAATTTTAGACGTACTTATTCCCATTAGCATGTATAACCCGGTTTCTTTTTGACGTTGTTTTAAAAAGAATCCATTGGCATGCCACATAAAAAAGACCACTGTGCAAATTAGAACAAAGCCAGATGTTGCACTTGCCACTACAGCTGATTGAAACCTGTCAGTTAATTGGACAAACACTTCATTGTACTGTATAGCAGTAAAATTGTAGTAAGTTGCCACAGTTACAACTAAAACCTC
>NZ_JAWRXB010000855.1:0-261 GCF_046535245.1 Paraburkholderia sp. SIMBA_030 | reverse complement strand
AACTTCCGTCAGCTGCACTCTAAAACTCCGGGTCACCCGGAAGTGGGTTACACCGCTGGTGTGGAAACCACCACCGGTCCGCTGGGTCAGGGTATTGCCAACGCAGTCGGTATGGCGATTGCAGAAAAAACGCTGGCGGCGCAGTTTAACCGTCCGGGCCACGACATTGTCGACCACTACACCTACGCCTTCATGGGCGACGGCTGCATGATGGAAGGCATCTCCCACGAAGTTTGCTCTCTGGCGGGTACGCTGAAGCTG
>NZ_JAWRXB010000854.1:0-261 GCF_046535245.1 Paraburkholderia sp. SIMBA_030 | reverse complement strand
ATTTTTCCTTTAATATCCAGCATGTTAAGAAGTTCTGGGATAGCTGTAATCTCATTAGATTTCTCATCCGTCCTGATCTGTCCGATGACCAGACTGTGCATTGTTGAGAACGCACTAATGACATGAATCGCTCCCCTGCGGCGACTCTTGTCATAAGAGTGCCGGAGCGTTTTTCCATCAATTGCAATGACGTCTTTATCATCTGAAGAATGGCAGTCACGCATCCAGTTAATAAAGCACTCGTGAAATTTTGCAGGACTG
>NZ_JAWRXB010000853.1:0-261 GCF_046535245.1 Paraburkholderia sp. SIMBA_030 | reverse complement strand
CACAACAGAGGACTCCCATGGCTGTTTGCTTCAAGGGCAAATTCGGCGCGTTTTGCGCGACCGTCTTCGCCGCGCTATTCGTTGCGCTTTTCGTGAGCGCGTGTGGCTCGTCGGTGAATTCCACCGTCGCGGGCACGACCCAGCAGATTCGTCACGTGTTCGTGATCACGCTCGAAAACGAGAACTACACGACGACGTTCAGCTCGACCACCAAGGCGCCGTATCTGGCGAATACGCTGACTTCGCAGGGCGCGCTCGTGC
>NZ_JAWRXB010000852.1:0-261 GCF_046535245.1 Paraburkholderia sp. SIMBA_030 | reverse complement strand
AAACCTCGTTCTACATCATGCGCCTGCTGCTGGGGGTGGCCGAAGCCGGCCTGTTCCCTGGCGTCATGCTGTACCTGACGTACTGGTTTGACCGCGAACAGCGTGCCCGTGCCACCGGCTACTTCCTGCTGGGGGTATGCGTGGCCAACATCCTCAGCGGGCCGCTGGGCGGCGCCCTGCTGGAAATGGACGGCGTGCTGGGCTGGCACGGCTGGCAATGGCTGTTCGTGCTCGAAGGCCTGCCTGCGGTGGCCCTGGCCT
>NZ_JAWRXB010000851.1:0-261 GCF_046535245.1 Paraburkholderia sp. SIMBA_030 | reverse complement strand
CGAACGATCCCTTGCGACATAGTTCGTCATCAACCGAGAGTTGCAGAAATTTGAGATAGTCCAGGCCAAGCATGCCGACAGGCAATCTGGCGGGCATGCGGGCACGAAAATGAGGGCTGTCGGACATCGCGACGCAAGGTACTTCAGAAAAATTATTTGACTGGGCGGTCTGGGCGTGCGGGACTTTGCCGATCACGGCAGACCGTGCTCCCCATCAGCCATGAGATGGCGAATTACCAGTGCCGGGTCGGCGATATCCAG
>NZ_JAWRXB010000850.1:0-261 GCF_046535245.1 Paraburkholderia sp. SIMBA_030 | reverse complement strand
ACCGAAGCCTTCGCGCGCGACGACATGCTCGCGGCCGCGTGGCTCTCGGTGAAAGTGGCGGCGCTCGCGACGCTGCTCGCTGTGCTGCTCGGCACGGCGGCGGCGGGCGCGCTGTACCGGCGCAACTTCTTCGGCAAGGAAGCGATTACGTTCGCGCTGATTTTGCCGATCGCGCTGCCCGGCATCATCACCGGCATCGCGCTGCTGTCCGCGTTCAAGACCGCGAATCTCGACCTGGGCTTCTGGACCATCGCGGTCGGG
>NZ_JAWRXB010000849.1:0-261 GCF_046535245.1 Paraburkholderia sp. SIMBA_030 | reverse complement strand
CGCTTCTATTCCTGTTTCACCCCGTCGTGCGCGCGGCCCGGTCCGCGCGCGATGCTTTTTGCCGCTCTTTTTGCCGCTCCATTTAGCGAACTCCGATGCTCTCCGCTGTTTCCATCCTGCTGCCCGTCTTTGGCCTCATCTTCGCGGGCTTCGCCTGCCGCCGCTTCGGCGTGCTCGGCCCCGCCGCCGCCTCCGAACTGAACCGCTTCGTCGTCTGGCTTGCGCTGCCCGCGCTGCTGTTCGACATCCTCGCGCACGCCA
>NZ_JAWRXB010000848.1:0-261 GCF_046535245.1 Paraburkholderia sp. SIMBA_030 | reverse complement strand
CTGACCGTCGCTAGAAGCCGGGACGCAGAGGCGGTGCCTCCATGGCTTCCTCCTGTCCGACCTGCTCGATTTCCAGCTTCAGATCCTGTGGCGCTCACGCAGCACAACCGGGCGCTCCTGGCGAGTCGCCGGGCGCAAGAGAATTACTAACCTGTCGAACTCGAAAGAGCGCGTAGGCGCCTACAGTGGCCGGGGGCATGGAGCAAACAGCGACGAACCCCTTATGATCGACCGCGGAGCCGCCCTCGAAGCAATCGTTCA
>NZ_JAWRXB010000847.1:0-261 GCF_046535245.1 Paraburkholderia sp. SIMBA_030 | reverse complement strand
ACGCTCGACTGGGTAGAAGAAGTGCAAAAACGCGGTGCCGGAGAAATCGTCCTCAACATGATGAATCAGGACGGCGTGCGTAACGGTTACGACCTCGAGCAGCTGAAAAAAGTGCGTGAAGTTTGCCACGTCCCGCTGATTGCCTCCGGTGGCGCGGGCACCATGGAACACTTCCTCGAAGCCTTCCGCGATGCCGACGTTGACGGCGCGCTGGCAGCTTCCGTATTCCACAAACAAATAATCAATATTGGTGAATTAAAA
>NZ_JAWRXB010000846.1:0-262 GCF_046535245.1 Paraburkholderia sp. SIMBA_030 | reverse complement strand
CCTGATTAAATCCGAAACTCTTGCGCCATGAGGCCGTTTCGGTGTCTTCGATTGCGCGGCGATCCCACGGCACGAGCGGTTTGAGGTTGCCTTTGGGCAGTCCCGTCGTGCCCGACGAATAGAGGAAATCGCGGCCATGCTCGCATTCGGGCAGCCGCTTGCGCGTGTCGGTCTCGTCGAGCGCGGCGTGCAGGATGTCGTCGTGCTCGACGGCGAACGGGTCGGCTTCGGCGCGTCGGGCCGCAACGGCGGATTCGTGTTC
>NZ_JAWRXB010000845.1:0-262 GCF_046535245.1 Paraburkholderia sp. SIMBA_030 | reverse complement strand
CATGCGCGTGCGCGGCTGATACTTGCCCGCCTGCATCTGCGTGAGCGGCAGCGTGTTGGGCGCGCCCTCGATCTTCACTGCTTCGGTGATGTCCGCGCTACCGCCGAGCAGTGCTTCCAGTCCTCGACCCAGCCCCTTTTTTCGTGCTACTGCGTTCATCGTGCTTCTCCAGTCTGCGTCAGAGTGCGCGTACGCGCTCGATCATTTCCGCGCCGAATTGCACGTAGGCCTGCGCGCCGCGCGAGGCGCGATCGAACACCAC
>NZ_JAWRXB010000844.1:0-262 GCF_046535245.1 Paraburkholderia sp. SIMBA_030 | reverse complement strand
GGGACAGCACCACCACCAAGGCAACGAGCGCCACGAGCCACTACGGCACATCGTTGAGGGGCGCCCAAACGTGGCCCCAGAACTTCACAGACAGGGCGACGGCGGTGACGTCCACAATGGAGGTCATGGCCCAGTTCAGGAAGTACAGCCAACCGGCCGTGTACGCCATCTTCTCGCCGTAAAACTCACGGGCGTACGAAACGAAAGAGCCCGACGTCGGACGGTACAGCACCAGCTCGCCCAAGGCCCTCAGGATCAGGAA
>NZ_JAWRXB010000843.1:0-262 GCF_046535245.1 Paraburkholderia sp. SIMBA_030 | reverse complement strand
GCCGTCGCTCAACAGGCTACGGTCTTTCAGGTTGACCAGCATCACGTGATAGGCCATCGGCGCAAACATGACGTTGCCGCCCGCCGGAATATCAACGCTCGGCACCTGTTGCATCTTCATCAGATCGCCTTGCATCACGTGTTCGTGCAGCTCGGCTACGGCCGAAATCGGCGAGTCGACACTCAGCAGGCGATCAGCGGTTTTGCCGCTGTTGTGAATCACGAAATAGGCGGCAACGGTTGGCGCGTTCGGCGGCAACTCC
>NZ_JAWRXB010000842.1:0-262 GCF_046535245.1 Paraburkholderia sp. SIMBA_030 | reverse complement strand
GACGCCGTCGCGCAGCCATGGCGCAATGAGGGTCTCTTCGAAAGAGCCATCGCCGCCGTCATCCCAGATGATCGCCACGTCCATTTTCATCGCGGCGGCCAATTCACGACCACGGGGCCAGAAACGGCGGTGGACGTAGAGGTAGGGCATTGCTTCGTCATCGGTGTGCAGGTCGAGCATCACGTCCGCCGGGGCCGCGAGCTGCACCAGTTTTTTTTGCCATTCCTGGACGTTGGTCGAGGGTTGGGCCATGGCGGCCGAC
>NZ_JAWRXB010000841.1:0-262 GCF_046535245.1 Paraburkholderia sp. SIMBA_030 | reverse complement strand
AGAATTTGCCGGTATCGGCATCCATCAGATATTCGACGGTGCCGGCACCGATATAGTTGGTGGCCTTGGCGATCTTCAGCGAATAGGCGGCCAGTTCCTGGCGCTGCGCTTCGGAGAGATAAGGTGCGGGCGCCCGCTCGACGACCTTCTGGTTGCGGCGCTGGATGGAGCAGTCACGCTCGAAGAGATGCACGACATTGCCATGCGTGTCGCCGAGAATCTGGCTTTCGACATGGCGCGCGCGCTCGACGAGCTTTTCCAG
>NZ_JAWRXB010000840.1:0-262 GCF_046535245.1 Paraburkholderia sp. SIMBA_030 | reverse complement strand
CATCAAAGCGCGATCGAGCCGCCATTCGGCACGCGCGCACAGCTCCCGAATAATCTCACCTTACGAGTTTATCGAAGCCGAGCGGCCCCGCAAACGCGCCTACCGGCGGGGCAGTCGGCAAACGCGCCGTGCTGCCCCGCCAGCACTCAGACCGTCCAGTCGAGAATCACCTTGCCGCTTTCACCGGACAGCATCGCGGCGAAGCCTTTCTCGTAATCGTCGGCCGCAAAGCGATGCGTGATGATCGGCGACAGATCGAGGC
>NZ_JAWRXB010000839.1:0-262 GCF_046535245.1 Paraburkholderia sp. SIMBA_030 | reverse complement strand
CGACTGAGCCAAAAGCGCATGGTGCTACTCACAATCCTTTTAAAAAAGGCTACAGTTCTGGCGGCTCGTCAGGGGGTAGTGCAGCAGCAGTTGCGAGCGGTATTGTCCCGATGGCAGGCGGCGGTGATGGTGGCGGGTCGATACGTTTTCCATCTGCTTGGTGCGGTACGTTTGGGTTAAAGCCAAGCCGCGGACGGAATCCAATGGGTCCTAATCTTGGTGAAGGTTGGGAGGGGGCCGTGGCTGACCATGTGATTACGCG
>NZ_JAWRXB010000838.1:0-262 GCF_046535245.1 Paraburkholderia sp. SIMBA_030 | reverse complement strand
CCTGGCTGAACGCGAAGTGACCGATGCGGACGGAAACCCGTACCCCGCCGTCGTCGTGAAAGACGCCGTGCTGGCGATGGGCGCCTTGGCAGCGGAATGCGTTCGGCGCATCCGTTCAGGCCGTGAGCAGCGCGGCGAGGACTTCACGGTGGTCGGTATCACCGGCTCCGCCGGCAAGACAACCACCAAAGACCTCCTGGCCGGAGTCTTCTCCGCCGCCGGGAATACCATTGCCCCCCAAGGCTCCTACAACGGCGAGGTC
>NZ_JAWRXB010000837.1:0-262 GCF_046535245.1 Paraburkholderia sp. SIMBA_030 | reverse complement strand
ACCGTCAGCGTTGGCTGGCCGGATACGTCGGGCGCCTGAGCAGTGAAAAAGGCCCGGACCTGTTTCTCGATGCGCTGATCCCGTTGTGTCAGCAACACCCGCAACTGGACGCCGTGATGCTCGGCGACGGCCCGGAACGGGAAACGCTGCTGGGACGGATCAATGCCGCCGGTTTGCAAACGCGCATCACCTTGCCGGGTTATCAGACCGACATGGGGCGGTGGTGGCGCCAACTCGATGCGCTGGTGATCAGCTCGCGCAC
>NZ_JAWRXB010000836.1:0-262 GCF_046535245.1 Paraburkholderia sp. SIMBA_030 | reverse complement strand
AACGTACCTAATAATCGATGCAACTGTTTGATCCACATGGTTCGTAGCTGCATACCTTGGATGATAATAAAACAGCTCATCGCGGCCCAATACGGATAAGGCAGCTCTAACAGAACGGCGATGACCAATGCCAAACTAACGAAACTTACCACGATAAGACTATCGCTAATCATATCAGGCTGATAATCATAGACAGGTACAGAAGCAACAGGGCGCGTCGCCAATAAGAACAAACTATAGAGTAGCGCTAACAACATCGAGG
>NZ_JAWRXB010000835.1:0-262 GCF_046535245.1 Paraburkholderia sp. SIMBA_030 | reverse complement strand
AGCAACGGTAACTTTAGTAAAAGGATCTTTCTCTACCTATACAGTAAATATCACAGGAGCTACAGGAGCTGTAACTCTTAAATTTGAAGGATCAGTAGCTGCTAATAATAGATTCTTTATTGACGATATTACAGTTACTACTGGAACTCTTGCTGTTTCGGACATCAACAAAGCAAAATCTGTAAACTTTGTGAAAAACACTTCAGTAAAAAACAACGGAATTACTTTCGGAGCTGATGCTAAGGATGTAAAAGTTTTCAAT
>NZ_JAWRXB010000834.1:0-262 GCF_046535245.1 Paraburkholderia sp. SIMBA_030 | reverse complement strand
CCGTCGTCGCCGTCATCGGCTGCCGAGGGCCGCACGATGTGATCGGGCTCGATGTCGCGATCGGGATGGAGCGTCGAATCGCCGTCGGCTGAAGCGCGCTCGCCGGTGCCGGCGCGGTCGGTGTCGCTGCCGAGCTCGGCTTCCCCGGTTTCGAGCGCGTGATTGTCCAGTTCAGTTTCGACGTCGAACTCGTGACGCTTCTCGCCGGCGACATCGCTGCCGCTATCGGACGAATCGCTCGGTCCCAACGTGCCCGTCGTGC
>NZ_JAWRXB010000833.1:0-262 GCF_046535245.1 Paraburkholderia sp. SIMBA_030 | reverse complement strand
CATGACGGTGACGACCGGCGGACGCGGCAGTTGCTCGGCGTCCGTCGTGGTGGTCGTGCCTTCGACCAGCAGCGCTTCCGGATCGTCGAGCTTCGCGGCAACCGCATGGTGGCCGAGTTCCTCGACGATGATCATCGCCGTTTCCTGGTCGAGCATCTGGTTGATGGTGACCATCTGGCCCATCTTCATCATCACCTTGATGACTTCCGATGCCTTCACCGACATCTTGTGCGCGAGGTCGGCGACCGTGATGGTCTCCGGC
>NZ_JAWRXB010000832.1:0-262 GCF_046535245.1 Paraburkholderia sp. SIMBA_030 | reverse complement strand
GCTCCAGGTTCTCGTCGACCATGGGCATGTCTTCGTCGAAGTCCACCAGCACCCGGAACATTTCCTGGAAGTCCGGATCATGGTCCTGCAGCGCGTAGTAGAGCTGACGCGAGCCGATGATCACCAGCTTGACGTTGAGCGGGATCATCTGCGGCGTCAGGCTGACGCTCGCCACCCGGCCCAGCTCGCCCAGCGGCGACTCCATCTTCAGCTTGCGCGACTGCAGCGCCCGCTTGAGGGCATCCCAGACGAAGGGCTCGCC
>NZ_JAWRXB010000831.1:0-262 GCF_046535245.1 Paraburkholderia sp. SIMBA_030 | reverse complement strand
CAACGGTACCGCTCGCTGGCGTACTGATTGTGCTGGCCATAGTCCCCGTCTTCGACGATCTGCGCGCGGGTGTCTATCGGCTCGATCGTTAGGCGCCGCGCAGGCAGCACGCCGGCGACAGCACGCCGGATACACCTTCTCGCGTTGCCGTCACGCACGGCCATTTGACCGCGGTGGCACGTTGCAGTGCGCCGCTGCCCGGCGCGTGTGGCTCGAAAACATGGTAATATCATTACCATCCACTTATGTTGTGATGTTAACG
>NZ_JAWRXB010000830.1:0-262 GCF_046535245.1 Paraburkholderia sp. SIMBA_030 | reverse complement strand
AGCGATAATCCCAATTGCGCTCGCCGCCCGGAGTTTCCGGCAGGCCGAAGGTGGCGGCGGCGAGAATCGCGCCGTGTTTGCGTGATGTCAGCAGCTTCAGGGCGAGGGCCGAGCGGTTGACCATTTCCCGCCAGCGGCCGCGATAGTTGGACTGGCCAATCCAGTCGCGCCAGAACTTCAGGGTGCGTTGCAGGCACAGGTCGGCGGCACCCTCCTTGAAGCGCGGATCGTCGAGTCCGCCGAGCAGGAACTGTGCACTCTC
>NZ_JAWRXB010000829.1:0-262 GCF_046535245.1 Paraburkholderia sp. SIMBA_030 | reverse complement strand
GCCCTGGGCCACGGCGTCGACGCAGAGCGCGAATACGACGACGAGGCCGAGCAACGGCCGAGCATGCTGTTTAAACGACGAGGAAGACATTGCCACCTCCATCCGGAATCAATGACAACGCATTTATTCCGAGTCGAAATTATATGCGTGCTTTTACGACATGCTATTGATACACGATGGGTTTTCAACAAACAATTGTGTGTAGCCCGCACGACACGCCGTTTAAAATGTCTTATTTAAATAGGATTGGCATTTATTCGAC
>NZ_JAWRXB010000828.1:0-262 GCF_046535245.1 Paraburkholderia sp. SIMBA_030 | reverse complement strand
ACCAGTTGTTCTCCACGGGCTGGTCAGTGAAACCCTTGGACGGGTTGGCGTTGGTTACAGCCTTGACCACATCCGTACCACGGTCGGTGACGTAGAAGAACTGGACGTTCTTACCCTTGTCCTGACCGTCCAGGTTCAAGTTGTCCTTGAGGACCAGATCAACGCGGTTCTCGGCGTCGTAAATCTTTGCCTGCTCCACCTTGCCGTTTTGGGCGAGGAGGTCCAGGCCGTCCTTGGTATCGATCCGGGTGGATCCGCCCGG
>NZ_JAWRXB010000827.1:0-262 GCF_046535245.1 Paraburkholderia sp. SIMBA_030 | reverse complement strand
ACGGCGGCCCCATCGCCTTTGTGAGGAACGGTGACCGCATTCGTGTTGACATCGCAGCGCGCTCCTTCGACCTTCTCGTGGACGAGGCTGAGCTCGAAGCACGCAAGCAGGGCTGGGAGCCGTTGCCGGCCAAGTTCACCAAGGGCGTCCTTGCCAAGTACGCCAAGCTCGTCCACAGCGCCTCCACTGGCGCCTATTGCGGCTAGTTCCCACGCCGGACTTCGCCTTCGTGAGACGGCGGAGTCCGGTGGGCGGACACTGC
>NZ_JAWRXB010000826.1:0-262 GCF_046535245.1 Paraburkholderia sp. SIMBA_030 | reverse complement strand
CGAGGAAGTCCACGCGCCACCAGGCATAGAAGATGTAGCTGGCGACCAGCAACAGCAAGTTGCGATAGCGTTGCCCGCTCAAGTAGTACAGGCCGAGGAAGATCGGCAAGAACAGGAACAGGAACACGTTGGACGAGAAGACCATCCCGGTTCTCCTAATTTGTTCACAGCATCCAGGGCAAAGCGCCCCCCAAACCCCCCAGTTCATGACTGGAGAGCAACTCATTTCCTGTGGGAGCGGGCTTGTCCCGCGAAGAGGCCC
>NZ_JAWRXB010000825.1:0-262 GCF_046535245.1 Paraburkholderia sp. SIMBA_030 | reverse complement strand
CCTATGATTGCATTGCCTGGGTTGGGGCAAACAATCATGACGGACATCAAATCGGGCGGGCGGCGCCACGATCTCGACGCGTTGCGCGTCCTGTGTTTCGGCACGCTGATCATCTATCACACGAGTCTCGCCTATGGGACGAGAACATGGCTGCTCAACTCCATCGACGGCAGCCGGCTGGTCGATCTTATTGCTGCCGCCTCTCATCCGTGGCGGATGAGCCTGCTTTTCTTCATCTCGGGGCTTGTCACGCGGTCGCTTC
>NZ_JAWRXB010000824.1:0-262 GCF_046535245.1 Paraburkholderia sp. SIMBA_030 | reverse complement strand
CTCGCGTTTGGACAGACTCACGAAATGCGGCACCGGCAGCAAATCGATCGACATGTCGGGATGCTGACCCGTGAAGCGCGCGAGTTGCGGCGCGAGAAAAAAGCAGCCGAAGCCTTCGGTCGATCCCACCCGAACGTGCCCTGAAAGCGATTGCGCGCCCAGCGCGAATTGCTCGCTCGCCGATTGCACCGTGGTTTCCACCGCGTCCGCGTAGGCGAGCAGGCGCTGGCCCTCGGCGGTCAGCACGAAACCGCCCGCGCGC
>NZ_JAWRXB010000823.1:0-262 GCF_046535245.1 Paraburkholderia sp. SIMBA_030 | reverse complement strand
CCCATATGCACCAGATGCTGCTCAGCGTATGACGTTCATCTACAATCAGTTTGCTGAGAGCGAAATGAGCGCAGCCAATTGGTATATCGAGCGTGAAGCTTATGTAGCTCTCTTCTATTGTACCGCCGCCCTCTTGTGAAGCATTGGCAATAAAGTGCGCATCTTCATTGGGCTGCATATTGTCGGTCAGTACCTTTGCCACATCTTGCATCATAGCAGCTGGGTCTTTTCCCATAGAGAAGCTAATTCCGAAAATAATCAG
>NZ_JAWRXB010000822.1:0-262 GCF_046535245.1 Paraburkholderia sp. SIMBA_030 | reverse complement strand
CGAAGACCCCGTTTTATGGGCAACAGGAGTTCCTTTGGGGAGTTGTTCTATAATTTTATTGGTTCCTGTTTTAGTCCCCAGCATAATTTGCATGAGATAATCTGTAGATTTTTTGGAAAGCAATTTTCCGTCATAGAATGTTTTCAGCATTTGTACAGTAGAATTGGTCGTGCTGTAATTTTCATACAATGCTTTCCAGTCATTTAGAGCCATGTCATGTTCAGTATATTTGATCTGGAAGTCTTTTACTCCTTTAGAATTC
>NZ_JAWRXB010000821.1:0-262 GCF_046535245.1 Paraburkholderia sp. SIMBA_030 | reverse complement strand
GCAAGTGATGATCCAGGCGCTGGAGCAGCAGCAGGTCGAGGAGGGGGCGGTGAATATCGGGCTGAACCAGGCCACGTCGCTCAACCAACTGCTGGCGGCGCTGGAGAAGGTGATCGGCAGCCTGCCTGCGATCAGCTATGGCGCGGCGCGCTCGGGCGATATCCGCCACTCACGGGCGGATAATCAGCGCTTGCTGGCGCGCTTCGACTTCCCGCAGGCAACGCCGTTGGTCGAAGGTTTGTCCCGGCTGCTCGGCAAGGCC
>NZ_JAWRXB010000820.1:0-262 GCF_046535245.1 Paraburkholderia sp. SIMBA_030 | reverse complement strand
CAGCGCGTCGAGCTTGAACTGGATCAGTTGACGCTCGGAGGCGTCGGTCTTCGGCAGGCTGTCGAGCGCGAGCTTGTACGAAGCGCGCGCGTCGTCGCGCTTGCCGGCCGCTGCCAGCAGGTCGCCACGGCCGTCGGCAACGACGCCCTTGAACGGACCGGCGTCCGGCTGCGGAATCAGGGCGAGGCCCTGATCGTAGGCTTTTTCGTCGAGCAGCAGCGAAGCGAGACGCAGCTTCGCGACCTGGCGGAATTCTTCGTCC
>NZ_JAWRXB010000819.1:0-263 GCF_046535245.1 Paraburkholderia sp. SIMBA_030 | reverse complement strand
CTTTCACAACGCAGAAATTGGCAAACCCATCGGCCTCGTCACCGATGTGGTCGGCACCAAACGCATCGTCGGGATCATAGATCCGCGTGCCGGGCGCAATCGTGGTTCGATACACTATCAGGCTGTGATCAGGACGCGATATCCAGGCGAGCCGACGCGCCGCATCGTCGAGCACAATTCCCGCCGTACCGGCTAAGCGGATCTGCAGACTGTGCCGGGCATCCACGCCGACGAGCGCGATGCGCGGCTCTTTGACCAGTTCG
>NZ_JAWRXB010000818.1:0-263 GCF_046535245.1 Paraburkholderia sp. SIMBA_030 | reverse complement strand
ATGTTGAGCCGCGTTGCCACTTCTTGCATGCCGGGAAAAACGCCAGGCGTGCTCATGAGAACCTGATAGACCTCGCCGGACGTCCCGACGGAAGTCTTTGCCTGCCCGATCAAACGATCGCACGTGTCCTGCAACAGCGTTGCCGTCAGTTTGTGCGCCAGTTGCGGCTTCTGGTTCAGTATCGCGCTGTCGTAAATAAGCTCGCACTGCGGCGCATCGAAGAAACACGGGCAGCCCAGATACTGCGGATAAAGATCGGCATG
>NZ_JAWRXB010000817.1:0-263 GCF_046535245.1 Paraburkholderia sp. SIMBA_030 | reverse complement strand
GCGTGCCATCGTCGACTTCGGCTGGGCAGATCAGGCCACTCCGATCCAGGTCGACACCGCGATCATGACGAGCAAACCGCACGGGTGGGTTGGCAACACGTTCAAGGCGAAGGAAGTTGCGCGAGCAATTCGTCGTGTACTCCCGGCTGACTTTGACCGTTTCGACGAACTCTTTGATTTGGTAAAGGCCCGAAATGAGTACCGCTAGCGCGTATCTCACCGTCTCCGGAATCGACGTCGATGTCATCTACAAAAACATCAAG
>NZ_JAWRXB010000816.1:0-263 GCF_046535245.1 Paraburkholderia sp. SIMBA_030 | reverse complement strand
CAGCCATGCCGGACGGCAGTCTTGAAACGTTCCCACCCGCTTTCAGGATAACGCGACTCCCAATCCTCGCGAGCGCTCGACTCAACCCGTTGCCAGTCCTGCTCGCGATATCGCTCGTCTTGTCCGAGCGTGGCGCCATGTGTGTAGGCGCGCCGCTACTCGTCATAGGAGCTACCTGTATCCGCGTAGTGAGCGTCGAAGTCTTTTCGAAACTCATCGTCGTAGGGGTCTTCTAAGGGAGTGCCCATGATGGGATCGCCCAC
>NZ_JAWRXB010000815.1:0-263 GCF_046535245.1 Paraburkholderia sp. SIMBA_030 | reverse complement strand
ACGCGTAAAAGCAGTCGCAGTCGCAGTGGATGATCTTGCGCACGCGCGGCGGCGCATCGCCGGGCGGCGGCTCGCGCGGAGAATCGGCAGGCGGGATGATGGTCGGATTCACGGTGCCGATACTGTACAAAAACACAGTGCCGGTTTCAACTGTCGCGTACTGCCGCGTTCGGGCGCCCCGTACCGGCGCGCTTCGCACGGATCGTACCGCCGCGCGCACGGGGCGGCCCCTATACTCGTCTGCCACGACATACGAAACGCAC
>NZ_JAWRXB010000814.1:0-263 GCF_046535245.1 Paraburkholderia sp. SIMBA_030 | reverse complement strand
ATGGCGGCGGACGGCTCGGCGCGGCGTCCTATGAACCCATGCCCAGTTCGGATTCGATCGGCAAGCTGAAGTACGCACACGATCCGAACATCGCGCTCAAGTATTCGAACGAGCCCGCGAACAACCGTCGGGTCGGCGTGCAACTCGAAGCGCGCGTGAAGCGTGAGGCGTTCCTCGGCCGCTTCGATGGCGATCCCGGCTCGACCTACTGGCGCGCGGAAAGCGGCGGCGAGAACGCGCCCGCGAGAATCAACGACGAGCCC
>NZ_JAWRXB010000813.1:0-263 GCF_046535245.1 Paraburkholderia sp. SIMBA_030 | reverse complement strand
CGGGCACCAGAAACATCAGCGCCAATCGCGGATCGCGAACGATATTTGAAAGCGAATCGACGCGATTGTTGCCGCGCCAGTCCGGAAGATGGAGGGGTTTCTCATCGATGATCCTGACGACGCCGCCGATGTCGCCGCGCGGCGAGCAGTCGAGACCCTCAGGTCCAACCGTCGCCAGCGCCACGAATGGCGCGGCCTCGATCATCTGCCGGTAGAGCGGCGTCAACACCTTGGTGACCTTGGCAACCGAAGCCTGCGTCAGC
>NZ_JAWRXB010000105.1:0-424 GCF_046535245.1 Paraburkholderia sp. SIMBA_030 | reverse complement strand
ATACAACTTCTGTGCGTTCCTCGAAAACACAGCAGTTGCCGATTACCACGCAGTTTTTTGCTGGGCTGATTCTGGAAATGACGAGCGAGCTCCATGCCGGGGATACCCTGGTTTGTACAGACGCGGCAGTTTTTCGAGATGCACTGTGATTGACGCAGGTGATCGGGGGCTTCGGCCTTCCTTCGCTTTCTCCGGCGGCGCTGGCCGCCTTAACGCAGACTTCTAGGGTTTTTCATGACGCGCTACATATTCGTCACGGGCGGTGTTGTTTCTTCATTGGGGAAAGGCATTGCCTCGGCTTCCCTGGCGGCCATCCTGGAAGCGCGGGGGCTCAAGGTCACCATGCTCAAGCTGGATCCGTACATCAACGTCGATCCTGGCACCATGAGTCCGTTCCAGCACGGTGAAGTCTTCGTCACCCATG
>NZ_JAWRXB010000812.1:0-263 GCF_046535245.1 Paraburkholderia sp. SIMBA_030 | reverse complement strand
CGCAGCGCGAATCCACGGTGCGCATGGCTACGGTGGAAAGCGTACGCGCCGTGAAGATCAGCTCGAACAATGGCCAGCCCAGCGGTCTGGGCGCAGTCGGCGGCGGCGCGCTTGGCGCCGTGGCCGGCAGCGCGATCGGCGGCGGTCGTGGCTCGATCGTCACGGGCATCATTGGCGGCATCGCGGGCGCGGTGGCCGGCAATGCGGTCGAAAACGGCGTGGCCATGCACAATGGCCTCGAGATCACCGTCCGTCTGGATAAC
>NZ_JAWRXB010000811.1:0-263 GCF_046535245.1 Paraburkholderia sp. SIMBA_030 | reverse complement strand
AAGTTTTCCTTCGCCATCTTCACGGCGAATCCCAGACCAGCTTCGAACGGGTCGTGCTCGGTGGTCATATCAGTGCCCCAGGAGCGGTATCCCTTTTCCAGCCGCAGCGAGCTGAAGGCGGCCCGTCCGGCGGCGATCACTCCGAACGGCTGGCCGGCCTTCCACAGTGCATCCCAGAGACGCTGTCCGTTGTCTGCGCTGGTGTACAGCTCCCAGCCGAGTTCGCCCACGTAGGACAGGCGCATGGCCGTCACGGTGACGCC
>NZ_JAWRXB010000810.1:0-263 GCF_046535245.1 Paraburkholderia sp. SIMBA_030 | reverse complement strand
ATGCCCAACTCGTGCGACGTTTACAAGCTTCTCGAGGCCTGAATTAAGCGCGATTCAGGCTCTTACGCGACGCGCGTCACGGCGACGGCGCGATGAGGTTCGCGCGCTGGAATCTCTATTCCTTCGAGCCATGCATTGAGCTCCGCGAGCGTGAATCCACGTTGCGCCAGCGCTGCGGGCGATGGGAAATGCCCATGTTCAAGCCGCTTATACCAAAGCGCGAAGCGGGTCCGGTCCCAATAAAGAATCTTCACCTTGGAGCG
>NZ_JAWRXB010000809.1:0-263 GCF_046535245.1 Paraburkholderia sp. SIMBA_030 | reverse complement strand
CCAGCCAGCCGCCCGCTGGCGACCTGCGCCAGCATAAGCGCACCGGATCCATTGCGGATGAACATGCCGCCCGCTTCCAGAAGCAGTTCGATGAAGGCGGAAACCTGCCGGAGCGGAATACGGAAATTGGCGCCGACGCCGAGCAGGCCGGTCGAGATACTGGCGGTCCCGGTCACATGCATGGGCCGCCCGTTGAGCTGCGCGCCTGCGCCTTGCTTGGCAACGAAAAGGTCGCCTGTCGACGGCTGGCAGATCAGCCCGAG
>NZ_JAWRXB010000104.1:0-425 GCF_046535245.1 Paraburkholderia sp. SIMBA_030 | reverse complement strand
CGTGCGCGATGGCCAGATAGTGCAGCACGGCATTGGTCGAGCCGCCCGTCGCCATGATCAGCGCCACGGCGTTTTCGATCGATGCCTTCGTGATGATGTCGCGCGGCTTGAGGTCTTTCTTGACCGCTTCGACGAGCACGCGCGCCGACTCCGCCGCCGAATCCACCTTCTCCTGCTCGGGATTCGCCATCGTCGACGAATAGAGCAGCGACATGCCGAGCGCCTCGAACGACGAACTCATGGTGTTGGCCGTGTACATGCCGCCGCACGAGCCGGTCGACGGACACGCGTTCTGTTCGACGCCCTCGAAATCCTCCTCGCTCATGCGGCCCGCCGTGAATTCGCCGACGGCCTCGAACGCCGAGACGATCGTCAGGTCCTTGCCCTACCAGTGGCCCGGCCGGATCGTGCCGCCGTACACGTAG
>NZ_JAWRXB010000808.1:0-263 GCF_046535245.1 Paraburkholderia sp. SIMBA_030 | reverse complement strand
ACCAGAAGTTGTCGTCTGCACCTGCCCCAACCCTGCAAAACGCGCCGTACCGTAACGAAGGTGACAGGCATATCGCCTTGAGCTTCTCCCCGGCCGCCAACGAAGCGCATACCCCCCTGTTCGGCCAGCAGGTAAGCCATGCTTTCCAGCATGTGCGTATCGAGCCTGCGCCCATACGCATGCACGGAGGCGACAGCCGGTTTGACGCCTGGACACAGGCCATGGTGCATGAGGGCAAGGTGGTGAACTACACCGGCCAGTCG
>NZ_JAWRXB010000807.1:0-263 GCF_046535245.1 Paraburkholderia sp. SIMBA_030 | reverse complement strand
AGCAGTGCCGCCGCGCAGGCGACCAGTACCGGCAGGCGCACGGGAATGCGAATGCGCATCGGATTCTCCAGAACACTCTGACCGTTCAGTTGTATCACGGACGGCGCGCGCCGGCGCGTCGTGCCGAAAAAATCGGTGCGGATCGCCGGCGGTGTGCGCCCGGGGGCGCGGTGTCGCACCGCGCTTGCGGCCGGCAGCGCCCGCGGCCTATGATCCGCGCTTCTCGGACAGATTGAAGGGCAGGTAGCCGATGCAGCAGTGGA
>NZ_JAWRXB010000806.1:0-263 GCF_046535245.1 Paraburkholderia sp. SIMBA_030 | reverse complement strand
CGCCGTTCGACGCCGCGCATTACAACGATGCGATCGTCGCGCGCGGCGCATATCTCGTGCAGGGTCTCGGCCATTGCGGCGCATGCCACACGCCGCGCGCGCGCACGATGCAGGAACTCGCGCTGACCGATCTCGAAGGCGACGACTTCCTCGCGGGCGGCGGCCCGATCGACGGCTGGGTGCCGTCGAGCCTGCGCGGCAATCCGCGTACGGGCATCGGCGCGTGGAGCGAGGACGACATCGTCCAGTTCCTGAAAACCGGC
>NZ_JAWRXB010000805.1:0-263 GCF_046535245.1 Paraburkholderia sp. SIMBA_030 | reverse complement strand
CGTGGGGTCCTGGTGCGAGCGGGCCGGCGGCGGAGTGAAGTTCAGAGGGTCCCGCTGCTCACCGAATGGACGCCGGACTGCGGGCACCGGACGGGGCAACTCGGGCTCGACGTCGGCGGAGCCGCCTGCTGCTCCAGGCGTGGCTTCGGGAAAAGTGATGACGTCTAGGTTTTGCGTGGCGAGGAACCGTTCCCTCGCCCGCAGCTCCATGCGTGTCAGCGGCATGCCGCCACCGGCGGTACCGCTGGAGGGGTCGTTGTTGA
>NZ_JAWRXB010000804.1:0-263 GCF_046535245.1 Paraburkholderia sp. SIMBA_030 | reverse complement strand
CTGTCATCTTGTTCTTCTTCCTCAAGGACGGCCACAAGATCCGGAATTTCCTGATTGGATTCCTTCCCGCTGACGGCCAGTCCAATGCGCACCTGGCCATGGAACGGAGCGCCATCGTCCTTGGCGGGTACGTCCGTGGCACGGCCGTCGTCGCGGCGACGGACGGTTTGATTGTTGGCGTTGCCTTGGCGTTGACCGGTGTTCCCCTGGCGCTTCCGCTCGGTGCGTTCGTCTTTATCGGCGGATTCATCCCGATCGTGGGC
>NZ_JAWRXB010000803.1:0-263 GCF_046535245.1 Paraburkholderia sp. SIMBA_030 | reverse complement strand
CGTTCCGCATCGGCAGTCGCGACACGTACCGCGTGCTGGACACTGGATTCATAGGCCGACCCTGCCAGCGACGTCATCACGAGCACGCCCGTGGCGTCGCCGCGATGCGACACCAGCATGCCGTCTTCGAGCGACAGGTTCGATGCCGCGAGCGGCAACTCGCCGAGCCAGTGCTGCAGCCAGCCAAACGGATCGTCCGCCACCGCAGTCTGCAGACCGTCGACGGGCGGCGCGTAGAGCCGCCGGACAAGCCGTTCGCCGAG